>DASUSJ010000277.1:0-19934 GCA_036375155.1 Pyrinomonadaceae bacterium | reverse complement strand
TGACAACCTCGCTGCCGGGGATCCGACGGTGTAATGACGCAGATACGGTTGTCGTCGATCTGATCCAATAGAAATTCCAGGTAACCGGTTAACTCCACCGATTTCGCACGCAGCTCCGGCATGGTCGCCTCGTCAAAAATCTCAAGTGACGCCCGCAGCGCGGCCATCTGCAGTATCGGGGGATTGGAGATCTGCCATCCTTCGGCACCTGCGATCGGAATGAACTCAGGGCCCATTAAAAAACGCGTGGCTTTGTCATGACCCCACCATCCCGCTAATCGGGGAAGCTCGAACGCATGCGCGTGACGCTCATGAACGAACGCGCCGGCCACGGCACCGGGGCCCGCGTTCAGATATTTGTATGAGCACCAAACGGCGAAGTCCACATCCCAATCGTGAAGATGCAGTTCGAGATTTCCCGCAGCGTGCGCGAGATCGAAGCCGACGTTTGCCCCAACGCGATGTCCCACCTCAGTGATCGCACGCATGTCAAAAGCCTGACCCGTGTAGTAATTAACACCGCCGAGCATCACGAGTGCGATCTCATCTCCATTACGTTCGATCGTATCTAAAATGTCTTCGGTGCGAAGCGTAGACTCGCCTTCGCGCGGTGCAAGCTCGATCAGCCCGCTCTGCGCCCCGCCTTCGGGACGCTCTGTTTTCTCCTCGGGCGTCGAGTCAATTACGAAGGGCCGCCTGACGGCCGCACTTAAAACACGGCCAGAGACGGGACTCTGGACGGATTCGTGAAACCTTATCTGCGACTGAACTGCATACTGGTCCGACGGAAACGCCCCCTTCTCGATGACGATCTTATTTCGCGTGCCGACCGGCCGATAGAACGAGACCATCATGAGATGAAGATTCACAGTTAGCGAATTCATCACAACGGTTTCGATCGGCTGCGCCCCAACGATTCGAGCCATCTTGTCAGTCAGAAATTCGTGATAGGGAAGCCACGGCGTGCGTGCGTTCAAATGGCCTTCAACGGCAAGCTTCTCCCAGTCGTCGAGTTCCTGTTCCACATAGGCGCGAGCTGTCTTCGGCTGCAGACCGAGCGAATTCCCGGTGAAGTAGATCGCGTCGTTACCATCGACAGTTTTTGGAATAAAGAATTTTTCTTGGAAACATTTCAAAGGATCGCGCGTATCCCTGTTGCTGGCGTAAGTCAGCGACGCTTCAAAATCGGACATTGATGGATTCATCATGGGCTGAATTGAATGTAATTGATAACCCGCGCTTTTGAAAAGTGAGCCGTCGTAAACGGACGACACAATGTTTTCGAAAGTACGAATATTTGCCTGGAAGCGTTGATATATACCTCGCGATTATTTCGCGTAACCGTCGGAGGCTCGGATCCGTCATTTCATACAAAGGAGTAAGTAATCATGAAAAAGTTCATCCAAGTTTCGCTTTTTAGTCTTCTCGCACTTTTCGCAGTTGTTTCCGTTAACGCCGATAGCGGCAGCGGAACCGAAGTAGAAATTCCGTTCGCATTCAACGTCGGTGATCGATCATACGAAGCAGGCAGCTACATCGTAAAAGTCGAAAGACTTCCGGCAGGGGGCGGAATTCTGTCGATCCAGGATACGAGAACCGATGACGTCCAATTAGTTTTGATGGCTTACAGCGGTGAAACACGCGGCAGTGACTTCAAGCTCGTTTTTGACTCGATCGAGGGCCGCCGGTATCTTACCAAGGTCCGCAAGAGTGAGAGAACCTATGCCCTTGCGCGACCCAAAGTCTCGCGTGACGCTGCCTAAGATCGCAGTTCCGCGTGGTCCGTAGACTTCGCGCATCGGTGGAACGGCTGACCGTTTCCGATCAGAGGGTGATGGAAAAACTAAAGCCTGGCTACTTCTGCCAGGCTTTTATATTTCGAAGTCTCTTCTGTCGAGGTTGAGCCAGTTCAGTGCGGCCCCGTGAAATAGCATCGCTTTGATCGCATCGTCATAGGGCATCGAATCGATCAGTTTCCCGGGTTCGGCTTCGCCAAGCGGGAAAGGATAATCGGAGCCCAAGGCCACCTGGTCGGCACCGACAAGTTTGATCAGGTAATCAAGCTTTGCGGGTTCGTGTACCAGCGAATCGAAATACATCCGGTTCAGATATTTTCGAGGGCTGTGGGGATTGTCTATCGCGCAGAGATCTGGACGGACGGAAAACCCATGATCGATGCGGCCGATGGTAGCCGGAAATGATCCGCCGCCGTGAGCAAAACATATCCGGAGTCGCGGCAGTCGTTCGAGGGTTCCGGAAAAGATAAGCGAACAGATAGCGCGTGAAACTTCGGCGGGCATTCCGACAAGCCACGGCAGCCAATATTTCTGCATGTGGCGCTCGCCCATCATCTCCCACGGGTGCACGAAGACCGCGATCCCCATCTGTTCGCACGCAGCAAAAAAATCAAAGAATCGTGGATCACCCAGGTTCTCCTGATTGACGTTCGTTCCGATCTGTACACCAACGAGCCCGATATCTTTACATCGCGTCAGTTCGGCGATCGCGAGTGAAGTATCCTGCATCGGTACGGTTCCCAATCCGATAAAACGCATCGGAAACTCGCTCACGACATCGGCTATGTGATCGTTAAGGAACTTTGCGATCTCAATGCCGTGCTGCGGCTGGGACCAGTAGCTGAACATCACGGGGACGGTAGAGAGGACCTGCACGCGCACGCCGAACTCGTCGATCTCCTCGATCCGTTTTTCCGGACTCCAGCAGTTCTCGTCGACGTCGCGAAAAGCGGTCCCGTCGTCACGCAGCATCCGAGCACAACACGGCTGGTAATGGTCGAGAGTGATAAACCCGCCGTAGCCGAATTTGCTTTTCCAGTCTGGGATCTCTTTCGGAAGGATGTGCGTGTGGACGTCGATTTTCAACATTCGAAAGATATTTTATTCGTAACTCGATGAAGCTACAATCTGTTCGAGAATACGACGTCAACTGAAATTCCCCTTCTAAGGCAGGGGAGCTTTGCTATCTCAGTTCAAAACCGGATTAAGCGGGGAAGCGGCGATGTCACCCGGAAACTGATCCGGAAGCCAGGTCTCTAGATCGGCCTGTTGAAATTTGCTCGTTGGGTGCGTGATCCTCGCACCGTCTGCAAAGTAAATGACAGTCATGACCTCCCGCATCTTGTCGGAGCGGTTTGCCCCCGCGCAGTGGATCGTCCATCCAAGATGAAATGTCGCATCGCCGGCCGCCATGTGTTTCGGCCCTTCAACGGGGAAACCCCTATCCGCGACATATCTACTAAATATCTCCTCGCTCTCGTCCGAGATCTCTACGTTCTCCACCGCTCCGCCCGCATGCGAACCCGACGCAAATCTCACCAGACCCATTTCCTGATCAACATCGACCAGCGGCATCCACATCGTGATCATTTTCTGCGTGTCGAGCGGCCAGTAGAATTTGTCCTGGTGCCAGGGTGTATGACCGCCGCCGGGTTCCTTAAATAGAGCCTGGTCGTGATAGAGTCGGACCTTCTCGACGCCGAGCAAGTCCGCTGCGACCTGCGCGAATTTCTTCACGAACACAAACCGCTTCACCGCATCGTCTTTCTGCCAGAGATTGGTAACTTGAAGAAATGCCTTGCCGTATGTGTCGCGGTCGTTGAGATCGCGATGTTCGGATGCGAGCCTTAGAACCGCGTTGCTGATAGCTGAGCGGTATTCCGAAATTTTAAGAGTAGAGGCCACGCCTCGGAGAAGTATGTGGCCGTCTCGCGCGACAATTTCGCGTTGTTGGTCTGTAACAAAAGGCACGTTAGCGGCTGGCTTGATAGTCATTCAGACAGGCGTTGCCGGAGGTTGCATCACCGCGCCGCAATTCTCACATGTTCGCAGATCTTCCGAACCGTAGAATTTCGCGAACACCCCTTGAAATTGCGTCGTGATGTCTTCGAGCTGAAAATATTCTTCGTAGAGCTTTTCATTACAGTTCTCACAGAACCACATCAAACCATCAAGTTCGCCTTCGCGACGCTTGCGTTCGATCACTAGGCCTACCGTGTTCGCACCGCGTATCGGGTTGTGAGGGACGCGTGCCGGAAGGAGGAACATCTCGCCTTCGCGGATCGGAACCTCGACCGCCCTACCGTCCTCCTGGACTTGGACCTTGATATCGCCTTCGAGCTGGTAAAAAAGCTCTTCGCCTTCGTCCCAATGATAATCCTTTCGCGAATTCGGCCCGCCGACGACCATCACGATAAAATCGTCGTCGTCATAGACGCATTGATTTCCCACCGGCGGCTTGAGCAGATGCCGGTGCTCATCGATCCACTGTCTGAAGTTGAAAGGTCTCCTGATCGGCATACCGCCCCCGAAACAAATTTAAAACTAAAAAGTGAAAACTGGAACGCTAGTATTCTAGCAGTTTTTCAGTTTTCACTTTTAGTTTCAGTTTGTTCGGAAGGCTCAAAGCTCCACAAGCTTCCGTACTGTCCGCCAATTACGTGCTGTGATCGGCACGTTCAGCTTCTTCTCGATGTAGCCTTTACCAAGTAGGCTTTCGGCGACACCCTGCTTTAGAAGTGCATAGATCTCACGACCGCTGACGGCAAACTGCTCGGTATCCGAGTTCTTTTGCATCAGCTCGTCCCGCTTTTCTTTTACCATCTCGTCTTTCATGAAGAGAACATGCATCTCTTTGTGACTTTCAAATCTGCCTTCGAAAGGATTGTTTGCGAGAACCTCGTGGATCGCCGCCTGCTCGCGAACCATTACCTGGATCTTAAGTCCGAAATCTTTCTCGATCGCTTCTTCGATCGTCCTAGTCAGCTTGTCGTCCGAGGTTTTCATCGCATCGAATGCCAGGTTGCCGCTGTTGATATAGGAAACAACGTCCTTGAAGCCGAGCTTTTCGAAAGTCGACTTCAACTCCGACATCTTGACCATCGTATTTCCACCGACGTTGATGCCACGCAGCAAAGAGACGTATCTCATTTCGACTGCATATCAATAACGAAGCGATATCGAACGTCCGACTTCAGCGTCCGGTCGTACGCTTCCTCGATCCGATCCGGTGTTATCACCTCGACATCGGCGGTTACGTCGTTCGCGGCACAGAAATCCAGCATCTCCTGCGTTTCAGCAATGCCGCCGATGAGCGACCCCGCCAGGATCTTGTTGCCCATGACCAACGCTCCCTGATGGATCATCACCGGCGATGGGGGCACACCGACCACGACCATTGCACCGCCCATTCCCAGCAAGCCGATATATGGCATTAGTTCGTGATCAGCCGAAACGGTGTCGAGAATGAAATTGAACGAGTTTGCAAGCGCGGCCATGGCATCGGCGTCGCGGCTCAAGACAAAGTTGTCCGCCCCGAGCTTCTTTGAGTCAGCCTCTTTCCCGGGCGAAGTGCTGAAGATCGTAACTTCCGCTCCCATCGCTTTCGCCAGCTTCACGCCCATATGCCCCAGACCCCCAAGACCGACGATACCCACTTTCTGCCCGGGGCCCACATTGAAACGCCGGAGCGGCGAGTACGTCGTTATCCCCGCGCAAAGCAGCGGCGCGACTCCGGCGAGATCGCCTTCGGCGTTCACCTTCAAGGCGTAGTTTTCGTCGATCACGTACTTGTTCGAATATCCGCCGTACGTCGGTGTCTCACGATCCATCTCGGTGCCGTTGTATGTGAAGGCGGCACCTTTCACGCAGTATTGTTCATGATCCGATGTGCATCCCTGGCACTCACGGCATGAATCAATAAAACATCCGATCCCGGCAACATCGCCGACCTTGAACTTCGTCACCGCGTCGCCCACCTGCGAAACGCGGCCGACTATCTCATGTCCCGGCACCATCGGGTAAACGGCCGGCATCATCTCTGCCCATTCGTTCTTCGCCTGGTGAATGTCGGAATGGCATATGCCGCAGTATTCGATGTCGATCAGGATGTCGTTCGCACCGATCGGGCGGCGCGTGAACTCAAACGGGGAAAACTTGGCATCAGGTCCGTGCGTGGCGTATCCCTTGGTCGCGACGGCCCTTGTTTCTGCTGGTATCATTTAGAACTCCTTTTGCATGCTTACTCGATAGTAGCGATCACTTTTAGCTCGATAGCTATAGGCGTGGGAAGAGAATTTATCTCAACGGTCGTCCGGCATGGACGATTCTCTGAAAAATACTCCGCGTAGATACGATTATACGTGGGGAAGTCGTGTTTCATATTGGTTAGAAAGACGGTGACGTCGACGATCTGTTCCCAGGACGAGCCGGCGTCCTCCAAAATGTAACGCACATTCTGAAAAACAGAGCGGCACTGTGTTTCGATATCGTAAGAAACGACCTCGCCGGCATCACTAAGCTCGACGCCGGGAATCTTTTTCGTTCCACGCTCTCGCGGGCCGACACCGGATAGGAAAAGTAAATTGCCGACACGCCTTGCATGCGGGTACAGGCCGACAGGCTCAGGGGCTCGGGGCGAATCAAATTCGTCGGGCATAGAAGGACAGGACGGCTATCAGTCGGCCACAAATTATCAGCGTACTATTGACTGTTATCCCGTTCCTTAAAAATAAAGCCATTTTGAGGCGATGTCGAATACAATCTTCAGTACGGAATAAAATCATGTTGCGAAGAACCCTGAAAATTCTGCTCGTCGGACTTTTGGTCGTTGTCTCGGCATCGGCGGCGGAGGAAAAGGCCGTTTTCGCAGGCGGGTGCTTCTGGGGCGTCGAAGCGGTATTCGAGCACGTAAAGGGCGTGATCGACGTTCGATCGGGTTATTCCGGCGGAACCGCGGAAACCGCGAACTACGGTGACATAAGCCGCGGTACAACCAAACACGCCGAATCGGTCGAGATAAGGTTCGATCCGGCTAGGGTGACTTACGAACAGCTTCTCTACATTTTCTTTGCGGTCGCCCACGATCCGACCGAGGTCAACCGGCAGGGCCCGGACGTCGGTCCGCAATACCGTTCTGCGGTCTTTTATGTCGACCAACGGCAAAAAGAGGCCGCTGAGGCCTTCATCACCGCGATCAACAACTCAAAGGCACTCAACAAACTCGTCGCTACAGAGGTCACTCCGCTTATCGAGTTTTTCGTAGCGGAGAACTATCACCAGGATTATGTCAAAAAGAATCCCACCGACAGCTACGTTGTGGCTCATGACCTGCCTAAATTGAAGGCCTTGAAACAAAAGTTTCCCGGTTTTTACCGGTAGAGGGTTTTTCCCGGCTTCCGTCCTCGCTGGAGCCAGGATGCTGCCGTGAAGGGGCGGGCATCTCGGCCGTGGGATGCGGGAGTTCGGCCGCGCCGCATTAATTGCCGCCCTTCTCCGCCCAGATCTGAACCAGGTTCAGCAACGTCTCCGTGGATTTCTCCAATCCCTTCCGCGAATTGAATTCAAGCTTCCCGTGGAAATTGTGCCCCCCCGTAAACAGGTTCGGTGTCGGAAGGCCCATTGCAGTCAGACGGGAGCCGTCTGTACCGCCACGGATGGGACGAAGCTCGGCCTTAATACCGGCTCGTTTAGCCGCCTCGATCGCGTAATCGGTCAACTGCGGATAATCCTTCAAGACCTCTTTCATGTTTAGGTATCCGAGCTCGCTCTTGTAATCGATCTTCACGTTCGGATACTTCTTCTGCGTTTCGGCGATCACCTTCTTGACGGCCTCTTCCTGTGCGGCGAGTCCATTGATGTCAAAATCCCGAAGCAGGATCTTTATGGTGGAGGTTTCTTCCGACATGGTCGTTGAATAGGGATGGATAAAGCCTTCGCGACCCTCTGTCGTTTCCGGACGATTTGGGATCATCTCCGGGAAGCGGGCCAGAAAATCACCTGCTGCATAGGACGAATTGATCATGATCCCTTTCGCGGTTCCGGGGTGGGTCGACCGTCCAGTAAACGTGACCGTCGCCGTTCGTGCCGACCACGTTTCGTTTGAAATGTCGCCAAGCTGCTTACCGTCGACGGTGTACGCGAACTTCGCTCCCCAGCCCTTTATATCGAACTTCTCGATGCCGCCGCCGACCTCTTCGTCCGGCGTGAAGGCGATCGCAATGTTGCCGTGCTTGATCTGGGGGTTCTGTTTGAGGATGTCGATCATCGTCATGATCTCGGCGATACCCGCCTTGTCATCGGATCCGAGCAGCGTCGTACCGTCGGCGGTGATTATGTCGTCGCCGATAAGGTTCTTGAGATTCGGATTCTGAGCAACGGTGATGATCTGAGTTTTGTCGTTCGGCAGAACGATGTCGCCACCCTGGTAGTTTTTGTGAATGATCGCGTTGACGTTCGCCCCAGAGACAGCGGGCGACGTGTCCATGTGCGCGATGAAGCCGATCGTTGGGACCTTAGAATTGTCCGGCAGATTTCCAGGCACCATTCCGTAAACGATCCCCCACTCGCTCATGCGAACATTCTGCACGCCGAGGGCTTTCAGCTCCGTTTCCAGTAACCGTGCAAGGTCGAGCTGCTTCTTCGTGCTCGGCGGCGCCGGCTGATCTTCAGCGGACTGGGTATCGATCTTTACGTATCGAAGAAACCGGTCCATGACGGACTCGGCCGGCGGTTTCGTTTGAGCGTGATGCCCGAGCGAAACGGAGAGTAAAAGAAGTAGAACAACAAAGTACTGTTTCATAATTAAAAAAGGTGGTTGCCACAGATAGTACCGCCCGCGTTGGCGGGTGGTGAGGCGCCCGATTTCAGTTCGAGTCTGGTGTATCTCAACGTTTATCCATTTCATCAAGGTCTCGAAGGCCGTGATCACATGTTCGCACGCATTGCGTATTCTGGTCTCGTCCCGAAGCCATTGTTTGCTGCCTCTATCCCGCGGATGGTGAGTGTGCGTACAATCACGGACCTCGGTCTTCTTGGGCCGCCTTAGATCTTCACACACACATTCTTCTCTTCCGTAAAGAACTTCAGCGCCTCGAAGCCGCCTTCCCGGCCCATGCCGCTGTCTTTTACTCCGCCGAACGGCGTCCGTAGATCGCGAAGCAGCCAGCAGTTCACCCAGACAATTCCGGATTCCAACGAAGCGGCGACGCGATGTGCTCGGGAGAGATTCTCCGTCCAGACCGTTGCGGACAGACCGTACCGCACAGAGTTCGCATGCCGGATAACTTCGTCCTCGCTATCGAACGGCATTATCGACACGACCGGTCCGAATATCTCTTCCTGGTTGGTTCGACATTCATCCGATAAGCCTTCGATCACAGTTGGCTCAAGGAAAAAGCCGTTCGCACATCGGCCGCTTAGATTAACGCGATTCCCACCCGTCAGGATCGTCCCACCCTCCTCCTTTGCGAGCTTGATATATGAAAGGATCTTCTGCATGTGAAGCTCGGAAACGATTGCACCAAGGTTTGTGGAGTCCTCGAGCGGGTCGCCAATGTTCATCTCCAAAGCCCTCGAAACCAGATCCTTCTTGAACCTTTCGTATATCGGCTGTTCGACGAAGATCCGTGAGCCGCACAGGCAGATCTGCCCCTGATTGGCAAACGATGACCGCACGGTAGTCTCCAGCATTTCGTCATAGTTGCAGTCCGCGAAGATGATATTCGGGTTCTTTCCGCCGAGTTCGAGCGAGAGCTTCTTGAACATTGGTGCTGCGGTGCGTGCGATCTCTTCTCCGGTCTTCGTGCCGCCCGTGAACGAGATCGCCTTTGCGTCCCGATGCCCGACGATCGAAGCTCCGACTTTTGGTCCGAGGCCGTGAACTATATTCAGAACACCCGCCGGCAAGCCTGCCTCGATGCAGATCTTCGAGAGCATGTAAGCAGTCATGGGCGTTACCTCGCTCGGCTTCGCAACCACCGTGCAGCCCGCGGCGATCGCCGGCGCGATCTTCCACGTGAACAAATAAAGCGGCAGGTTCCATGGGCTAATACATCCAACCACCCCGAGCGGCTGGCGCAGCGTGTAATTGATCGCCTGGCCGACAGTTTCGTGCGACTCATTAGCGGTGTGCATCGCCGCAGTTGCGTAGAAACGAAAGTTTGAGGCGGCACGAGGGATATCCATCACCCGAGCGAGTGAGAGGGGCTTCCCGTTGTCGATGGTCTCAGCCCGCGCGAGTTCTTCCGAATCTCGTTCGATGAAAGATACAAGCCGCATCAGGATCTCGAAGCGGGCTTCGGGCGACGTCGTTGACCAAGCTGCGAACGCCGTACGCGCTGCATCGACCGCGAGATTCACATCTCGATCATCCGAATCCGGGATGAGCGAGTAAGCGCTACCTGTTGCCGGCTCGATATTATCGAGGTATCCGTTCGACGCCGGTTTTACCAGCTCTCCGCCTATGTAGTTTTCGATCGTTGTCATTGCCACCTTCACAATAACTGATAAGCGAGAACGGACAACTAATAACAGCTATCAGCTATCAGTTGTTCCGGAAACACTCTACTTTAATCTCCCGTACCGCCTCAGGATCTCACGCACCCGGTCGAGAGGTATCGCTTCTACCCTACGCCCGCGACCTGTGACGGTTGCCGCTTTGAACATGGAGTTGAGGATGGCCTCTTCCGTCGCTTCGATCACGGCTTGAAAAAGCGGGGACATTGACTCATTACTTAGCACCTGCACATTCCGGAGCCTGTCCATCGCGTTTACCCTGTTTGCGGTTGAAAATGCGATCGCATAATCGCCGCTGCCGTTCGTCATCGCGGACCCGGTTCTCGCCAGTCCCGACATCGAACGCGCGCCGAGCCGCTTTAGCTGCCTGTGATCGAGCGGAGCATCGGTGGCAATCACGATGATGATCGAACCATCAGCCGATTTCGGATTTCGGGTTTTGGGTTTTGGATTGGTCGAGTGGCCATCGTCTGTTTGTTTCCCACCAGAGAGCGCATCCTTTAGGTAATGCTTTCCAAGCTCAATTCCGACAGGTACGCCGTCGACTGACAAAACCCCGCCGAAATTTGATTGAACCAGAACCCCCACAGTATGACCACCAAGCGACGCAGGCAACTTGCGTGAAGAGGTACCAATACCGCCTTTCCATCCGAAGGCGATCGTTCCCGTTCCGGCACCGACCGAGCCTTCTTCGACCGCGCCGCTCTTCGCATTCTTTAGCGCACTGAAAACGTCATCGCGCGAAACATGTCTTCCTCTAATGTCATTCAAAAAACCGTCGTTGGTCTCGGCGACCAGGGCGTTGATCGACTGAACATTCTCATTGCCCGACAGGCCGAGCATGTAATCGAGGAGAAAATCGGCCGTCTTCGGAACCGCCAGGGTCGACGTGAGAAGTATGGGCGTCTCGATCTCACCAAGCTCCCCGATCTGTGTCGAACCCATGAGCTTGCCAAAGCCGTTGCCGACAAAAACGGCTCCGGGAACTTTCTCCTGAAACATATTCCCGCCGTGCGGAACGATCGCCGTAACGCCTGTGCGAACGTTCTCACCCTTTATGATGGTTGTATGACCGACCGTAACGCCTGCGACATCGGTTATAGAATTAATAGGGCCCGTCTGGAGGATGCCGATCTTAAGACCTAACTCGCGAACACGAAGTCGTGTCCCATCCCCCGTCGACTGCGTGAGAACCACCCCGTGAAGAGCGATGATGGCGATAGTCATTGCCGACAAAAACGATATGTAACACGCGGCGAGCGAGAGGTGATGTCGAGGACTAATCTTCCGAATCATGATCCCTATTCGATAGAATGAAAAGAAATTAAATAAGTTAAGTAGTGATGCATAAAGTATAAGGGAACGACCCTATGAAGACGAAGCAAGCCGAAGTCGAGGAATTGAAAAAGGACGAAGACGTACGAAGAGCTCTTGAGCAGGCCTCGCCCGATACAAAAAAAGCCCGCAAGCGAACCACCGTCCGCCCGAAACAAAAAATCTTTCTAGGTACTTACATCATCCTATTTCTCCTCCTTGGCGCGATCTTTTACCTCATCCGGCTCGGATACTTCGACTTTACAAACCGTTTCGAGCCTCTCCTCCAACGAGTCACATTAGGTGCGATGGCGATCGTCCTCGTACTCGCTCTCGGCGTGCTGGTCCGCAATTACATGGTGCATCAGATCGCCAGCGATGTTGCTCGCTACAACTTAAACCGCGTTACCAACCTATTCGTTGGGCTTAGTATTTTCTTTATCGTGCTCTCGATCCTGTTCGCCAATTGGTACACCGCGGTAGTGTCGTTTGGCCTGATCTCATTAGTCCTCGGCTTTGCACTCCAAACTCCGATTACAAGTTTTATCGGCTGGATCTACATACTTGTAAAGATGCCGTATCGAGTCGGGGACCGCGTTAAGATCGGGGAGGCCGCAGGAGATGTGATTGATGTCAGCTATTTGGATACGACTTTGTGGGAATTCGGCGGCCAGCATCTCTCAACCGACCATCCGAGCGGGCGCATCATCAAGTTTCCTAACTCGACGGTCCTGGATACACCGGTCTTCAACTATTCATGGCCGCTCTTTCCGTACATCTGGAACGACATAAAATTCCAAATCGCCTATCAAAGTGATCTGGAATTTGTGGCACGTGTGATGCGAGAAACCGCTGAAGAAGAGGTTGGAGAGGCGATGATGGAGCGGATCAGGACCTACCGCGAATTACTGCAGCAAACGCCGGTCGATCAGCTCGAGGTTCAGGAGCGTCCAGTCGTTGTGTTTCGTGTCGGGGAAAACACCTGGATCGAGGCGATAGTTCGTTATCTTGTGGAACCGAGAAGTGCGGGTCGGGTGAAAAACCGCTTGATCCGGAAGATGCTCGAAAGGCTGAACGCCGAGCCCGAACGCGTCATGTTTCCTAAGGGTGATATGCGTTAGCGGTAATCCGGCGACGGAAAAAACTTGTCACAAAAGGTTCGGCGCTAGTGTTTCTACTTTTAGGTAATCAATGTAACTCACTGGAATTGCAGTCAGCCTCACACTCTTCCAACGCCTGACTGCCTGAGATATATGACGCACACGATCAAACTCCTATTCATTACGCTGCTGCTCGCCTGTGCGGTTTGTGCTCAGTCGCTTACGTCGACCTCACCGACCGAACCGGAAAAGAAAACCGGCGCAGTAGTTGAGCCACCGGAAAACCCTCGATATGTCTCGAAGAAAAGTCCGGTTGAAATACCGCGTTTTACGGCACCACCGGTGATCGACGGCGTACTTAATGACGAGGTCTGGAAAAGCGCGGCGGTGTTCGGCGATTTCCTGCAGACGAGTCCGGGAGATAACGTGGCTCCGACACATCCGACGGAGTTCATGATGGCGTACGATTCGAAAAACCTGTACATGGCCTATAAGGTCACGCAGGATCCCAGCACCGTCCGCGCGACCGTCGCGCGGCGGGACAATATTTTTAATGACGACTACGTCCTTGTTTACATCGATACGTTCAACGATCAGCGTCAGGCTTACGTCATCTTCTTTAACCCGCTGGGAATCCAGGCTGACGGCACGTACACGGAAGGACGCGGCGAGGACTACAGCGTCGACCTCGTGATGGAATCAAAGGGAGTACTAACGCCCGACGGTTTTACGATCGAAGCTGCAATACCGTTCAAATCGCTGCGCTACGAGGCAGGGAAGGGTAAACAGTGGGGCCTGCATATTTTTCGCCGGGTTAAATACAAGAACAATGAGTACAACTCGTGGATGCCGGATAACCGCAGCATCAACGGCTCGCTGAACCAAGCCGGACGTATCACAGGTCTTGAAGGAATCGAGACGACTCGCCAGCTGGAAATTAACCCGAGTCTCACCGTCAGCCAGTCGGGTCGACGGTCTCGGTTCACATTCAACAACGATCCGGCGGGCCGCTTTGTTAACGACGGTATCAAGGGCGAATTTGGGATGACGGCGAAGTTCGGGCTGACGCCGACCATCACTCTCGACTTTGCATACAATCCTGACTTCGCACAGGTCGAGGCGGACGCTCCGATCAGCACCGCGAACCTCCGGTTCCCAGTTTTCTTTCCGGAGAAACGACCCTTCTTTCTTGAGCGAATCGATATTTTCCAGAGCGGCCTCAATGTGGTTAACACGAGGGCCATCGTCGATCCGGACATCGCCGCAAAGCTGACCGGCCGCCGCGGCAAGAACACGTTCGGCCTGCTGTACGCATCGGACAACGGAACGGCCGGTAATCTTTCGAAGGATGATCGCGAGGACTTGCGTCGCTGTATCGCAGCGAGAACGAATATCTTCGAGATCTGCGATAACGAGCGCATCTTCGACAAAAATGCCGACATCGGCGTGCTTCGCGTGAAGCGTGACATCGGCCGCGAACACAGCATCGGGATGTTCGCGACAACCTACAACTTCGTAGATAACCACAATCACACCACGGGCCTGGACGGCAGGTTCAAACTGAATCCGAAGACTGTTGCCGAGTTCCAGGTCCTTGGAACTCACACGCGGTCGCATTTCTATGATCCTGATCTGAACCGGTTTAACTACCGAACCGGAAACGGGATCGGGTACCGGGCCCACCTCGAAAGATCGGGTCGAAACCTGTATATGAACTATCTGGCGCAGGGCCGGTCAAGGGACTATCGCGCCGATGTCGGTTTCACCAATCGCGTCGATACGAATTACTTCGGCTCCTACATTCAGTACGAGACCGATCGCGATGCAAAGAAAGCGATAGTTTCGAAACGCGTCTGGAATGAAACGAATATAAGCCTCGACTGGAAGGGAAGAACTCAATACTTCATAACAAACACCCGGGCCCAGGTGGCTCTGCAGCGGCAAACCTACATCGGAGGAAACATCCAGCTTGGGAAAGAGCGCGTTTACGAAAGTGAGTTCACCATTCCGACGGGCAGCTTTTTTGGACCGAGTAATGAACGCGCAGCAAACTTCAAAGCGGTCCAGGCGTTCATCGAAACTACTCCCACGAAGCAGTGGTTCTTGTTCTTCTTCATGGATTACACATGGGGGATCATGGAGTATGACTTCGGCGCTGGCCCGGATTACCCTCGAGCGAGCCGTGCATACGTCGATTATCTTGCGCAATGTCCGACCGCACCGGCAGTGCCTTGTCAAGGTATTCCTGTCCCCGGCCTTGACCCCGGGCCCGGTGACCAGCTGCTGATCGAATCAACGATCCGCTACCAGCCGACCACAGCGTTTCAAACACAGCTCAACTACACGAAGCGGCGGATGGTAAGGCACGACACAGGGCTCGTGGCGTTTGATGATAATTTGTTCAGCTCGCGATCGGTTTACCAGTTTACAAGGGATATATTCGCGCGGTTGCGTGTGGATTATTCGACGCTTAACAGGCGCATCCGACCGCAGTTTGTGGTCGGATGGACGCCGAGCCCTGGAACAGCACTCTACGCGGGGTACAACGACGACATCAATTACAACGGCTACAATCCGTTCATTCGCCCGCCCCTTTACGAACCGGGCTTCCGTAGTAACGGGCGCACCTTCTTTATCAAAGCTTCCTATCTTTTCAGGAAGAGTTTCTAGCTAGACCTTCGCATACGTCAGACCGGTCTGACCTTGGTATTTGCCGCCCCGGTCTTCGTACGAGACCGCGCAGTCTTCGTCAGATTCAAAGAAGAGGATCTGACCTATGCCCTCGTTGACGTAAACACGAAGCGGCAGGTTCGCAAGGTTTGCTATTTCGACGACCAGGCGACCTGTCCAGCCTGCTTCGAGGGGTGTCGTGTTGACGAGCAGGCCGGCGCGAGCGTATGTGGATTTTCCGAGAGCGACGCCGGTCACATTGCGCGGCATGCGAAATGTTTCGACGGTTACCCCGAGTCCGTAATGATGCCCGGGAAGCAGGTAGTATTTCGCGCCGTCGTCGGCCGTGCGGAGCGGCGGTTCGATGAGCGAGGAGGCTTCGTCGAAGCGCTTCGGATCGATCTCATCTCCGTACACCGATGAGAAAATACGAAAGCCGTCGTCGGCGAGACGCATGTCGTAACCGTAGCTGGACGCCCCGGCGGAAATTATCCGGCTCCCGTTGGTCTCCCGAACAAGCTCCGGCAGGAACGGATCGATCATCCGATGTTCCTCGGCCATTCGCCGAAGCCAAAGATCTGATTTGATCGTCATAAAAGAAGAAAGGTGATAAGCAAAAATAACTTATCACCTTCGAAACTCATTTCCAAAATCCGGCGTCTTCACCCGCCCAACGTGCTTAATTTCAGAGTTCCATCGCCGACGGTAAACTTGAGCGGGATACCGCCAAGTCCGGATTTTCCCACTATGGACTTATCCGTAAATTCTGCTCTCCGTTGTCGTGGAGTAAGGCCGGAATACCCATTCTCGATCTTCCCTGATCTGAGGATCGTTGCGTCGAGCTCCGCGTTGATGCCGTTCGGGAGGTGAACATTCAGATCACCTTTCGCAAGGGAGACATCTGCATAACGGCCGCGCCAACCAGTTTTGGGAATCACGAGCTCAACGGAGCCGCTTCCGAATACTGCCATCGTGCTTCCGCCGACCAGGTCGATCTTTGCGTTCGTCTCAAGGTAATTAAGCCTAAATGCTCCCTCGACGCCGCTGATCGTTAGATCGCCGCGACCGCCGTCGATGAACAGGTCACAGTACATCGGCACCTTGATCACATAATCGATCCTGAAAGGCATCGTCAGCAGGTGCTTCGGGATCTTTTTCCTGAACTTGTTCACATATCTCTTATCATGCAGTCCGACGCTAATGATCCCCGTTCTGCCTAAGCTCTCCTCGAGAACGAACGACGTAAGCTCACTCAGCATTCCCAGGTCGGCTTCGCTGTTGCCCTGAACTTCAATCTCCGCATTGATCTCGATCTCGCGCTTGTTCCACCCCTCGATCCGGATCGACCCGACGGGTGCGCCGGTGACCGCCAGTGTTCCGCCTACACCGAAATCAAACTTGTCGGTCTTGTAGGTCGTCCTTTTGTGGAGTGGTTTGTCCTGAGCAAAAGAGGCGATCGTAAAGGACGTTAGAAGCAACGCGAATAACAAGGCTTTGAAGAGTTTCATTGTTTTAAGAAGGGTCGGAGCGTTCGGAGAGGCCGGACTTATCTTAGGCTGGATAACACGCGCCGTCAATAACTTTAAATCACCGGCGTACAAAGGCGATCGTGCCGCGTTGGTTCATGACCGTGATCGAAGAGCTTCCGTCTCCAAACTGTCCCATCACGCGGCGGCCATCACCGACGTAGCGGAGGTTACCGTTCGCAAACGATCCGAGGTTAATACTGCGGGTGGACGGCGCCGTCGCTACAAGTTTAAAAGAGGAGTTCAGAGGAACTCGCAGGTTGATATCGCCACGCATCGACGTGAAGCGATAAGCACCGTTCGCCTGAATCTCACCGTCGAAAAATATGTTGCCGATCCCGTTCTCCGCGTCGACCCTTCGAGCGTGAATGTTTGTTAGGGTGATGTCGCCATCGCTCGAGATCTTTGCCCGCACTAACGCCCCGCGCACACTGCTAACGTTTAGGTTGCCGATCTTGGTCTCTATATCAACGATGGCGTCGTGAGGGACCCGAATGTTGAAGTTCACGCTTCCGACATCTCCCCGTCCATAATTGTCCTTTACGATGTTGATTAGAATGACGCCGTCGAGAACCTGCGGATTCACTGATGCCGCTGGGGTTTCCAAGTAGGCTTCGACACGCACTTCAGGCCGGTTCCAACCTTCGACAGTCACCGTCCCCGAGCGATTGTAAAGAGTGAGGCGGACCTCCCGCGACGCCGGATATGTTCTTGCGAGTCGTCGCTGGGCGGAAACTTCCGTGAGCGCAAATAAAAAAACTACGCTCAACAAAAGGATCGTAGTTTTCGCTGACAAGCACAGAAGCCGATTTTTCAAAACATGGGCCATCGGGAACAAAAAATTAGAGATCGGAGAATTCGCGAAGCAGGTCCATCTTATCACTCAAGACCGTGTCCAGCATTTCTCCCGTGAGGTCATCCTCGGGATTCTCCTGCAGCATGATCGTATATTCGCTGACCGATTCATCAATGAGGTTCAGGTTCCGGTCGAAAGCGTCACGCATCCTGGCATCCCAGTGATTTCGTCTCTCCTCAACGCGCTTCGTCCAGTACGCGATCGCAGCTTGCTGCTCCCTGATCCGCCGCTCGCGTGCCTGTTGCGGCGTTTCGACGAGCCCCACCTTGCTCAGGATCTTTTCCA
Organism: Pyrinomonadaceae bacterium; assembly: GCA_036375155.1. Classification (GTDB taxonomy): domain Bacteria; phylum Acidobacteriota; class Blastocatellia; order Pyrinomonadales; family Pyrinomonadaceae; genus OLB17. The sequence continues at coordinate 1,873 of DASUSJ010000277.1, read as the reverse complement.
GCGTCGTTTGCGAAGCGGTCGACCGCGACGTAAAGTCCTCTGCAGAAGGTTCGAAATAGTTTCGAATACCGACGACGGTCAACAGCGAGCTGATCAAGGCGATCGCCAGCACAGCAGCCCCGGCCTGCGAGAATGTGAGATTCCAGCCACGCGAGAAAAAGCTACGGCGCGGCTCGATGACCGGCTCGGGCTCCGGCTTGATCTCGGTCTCGATAAGGTTGTGAATACGACACCAAAGGGCTTGCGAGTTAGGCGGGATTATTTCAGATGGTTCGCCTTCTCGACAAGATTCAAGTATCACCGAGAAGTCTTCGCAAAGCTTCGCGCAGGGTGCGCAAGCCGTCAGGTGCTGACGTATATCCGCTGACGCGGTTTCAGTCAACTCACCATCGAGAAACAAGCTAATATTCTGCTGACATTCCTCGCAATTCATCTCTCAGAAAAACAGGCCACGTGCCGGACCAGACTCCACCTTGTTCGCGTTTTCAATCTAGATAGATTAACCACCTATTGAAAGGGTTGCCTTTAAGGCCAATTAATCGGTAATTGCGTTAGCCGACACAGAACTGCGAAGGTCGCTTCTTTCGATGACAACCGTTCGGAGCTATGTAGTTGGCCTGATTTAATCTTTTTGCTTGATCAGCAAGCCGCGGAGTTTGAGCCGCGCCTTGTGAAGCTGTGACTTCGAAGTGCCCACCGAGATGCCCATCATACGAGCAACTTCCTCGTGCTCGTACCCTTCGACGTCATGCAGTACAAAAACGTTTCGATAGCCATTCGGTAACTCAGCAATGGCCTTCTTAAGTGCGATACGGTCGACGACCGGCATCTTGTTGGGATTCGCTGTCCCATGAACCGTCTGTTCCGGCATCTCGCCGTCATCAGAAACTTTCTCGTTCTTTACGCTCCTGCGTCGAAAATGCATCAAAACCTGATTTACGGTCAGGCGATGAAGCCAGGTCGAAAACGCTGAGTCGCCCCGGAAGCTGCCCGCCTTTCGGAACAACTGAATGAAGACCTCCTGGGTTAGATCCTCAGCCTCAGACGCATTGCTCGTCATCCGCATAGTCAAGCTGTAGGTTCGGCGATGATAGCGCTGATAAATGATCTCAAAGGCGACGAGGTTTCCGGCAGCTGCCAGCTGGCAGAGATCGAGATCCGTTGCGCTCGGGTCGATCGCGGAGTTTGCCTGTGAGGGCTGGATCTGTGAAGCGGGTGCATGAAGAAGAGGAAGCTCGGGCGCATCCTCAAAAGCAAATGCGGCTTCCTGTTCGATCGCCGCCGTGCCTGAATCCATAGTCACTCCTGTAAAACTACCCGGATTAAGTACTTCGTCCGCGTCTATGATGAGGCACCTCCTAACTCCAGTTGCATTGACACGCGAGAATTTTATGACGAAACAAGCAAAAGGTAAAGACAAATATCAGTTAGCTTTGCGTGCGCACAGTCTTGAGTGCGTCTGACGTCGGCAATCATCAGTTCCGCCATGACCAATCGCAAGCTTTCAACGGCACGAACACGGGAAGCGCTTCCGTAGCTGACAAACCCGGCCGCCTGTTGTTCCACTCTTTGAATGAGAAGTCGATCGCATTTTTCAACGCGCCGGGAATCCCGTGATTATACTCCGGGCTTACGAAAACAAATGCGTCGAGGGAATCGATCTTCGCTGCCCAGCGCTTTGTGTAGAATACTGTCCCATCGACGGGGGACTGGCTCGTCGAGCAAGGGCAGGTTCTGCTCAGCCAAATCGATCAACTCGAATTCCAATCGGTCCGTCTCGACGCGACCTGATATGTCCAGTCACCGACCGCCTTTCCATTCCTGCCCGGGCGAGTACTTCCGATTATTATTCCTATTTTGACCATAGTCTAAA
>DASUSJ010000276.1:0-3107 GCA_036375155.1 Pyrinomonadaceae bacterium | reverse complement strand
CTTTGGCGCGATCGGCGGGGTGTTGATCAACCCGCTGTCGCCAAGCGTCGGGTTTTGCATCGGTATGCCCGGAGCGATGAACCCCGGCTGTGTAGCCATCGGATCTGTCACGTTTGCAAACTGCTGCTCGGGGTTCGCGATCTGAAAATAGCCTTCCGGATAGGAGAGGGGCGGAGTCACGCCCGTCACATCGACAAAAGTGACCTCAGCATCCTCGAGCTCGGTCTTCGTGTAATCGACATCCGCATACTCGCTATCAGTACCGAATATCAAGCTCCCGACATAGACGGTATCAAGTACCTGACAGACACGTCCGACGAACGGGCTGTCACAGCCGCGAGCCGTAAGCAGGCCGGTAGAACCGATCACCACCAAAGCCAGAATATTCAGCACGGCGGACACCCCGATGATCTTGTACAGCCTCGGGGTGAAGTTCCAGTTCTTGATCTCGTAATTATGAAAAAGGTCGCCGGGCTGCGTCCGCAGCTCGGAAAGCTCCTGTGTATATAATTCCTGCTCGAACATAACCATAAAGGGACGTCAATCCTTAGAACGGTGCCACCACGTTGATTTTAGACGCCCTTGCACGCAATCGAGTTGCGATACAAATCGAGATTTTAACATTTACAGGCGAGCGTGGATAGCTTTAGCCCCGGTGAGATCGGAAAAATCTCCTATTCTGCTTGCAATGCTACAAACGGGAACGCGAGCCTGCTTCGTGCGACGTCGTGAACATACTGGAAGGCAGGCGTCCCGCCTGCACGAGTGCAAAGCACGAACCTGCCTGTGGCCGCAAACGGTTGGCGCCTGCGGGAGCCGGCGCGCTGCAGCGGGCACCCCCCAAGTTCCAGTACGTCGACGTGGATGCCTGCGCTGGACGGTTGGCTTCCCCGTAACTCGTAGACTCCTTCGACAAACCTCCACCGTGCTAACATTTGTCCATGCGACGTAACCGCGGTAACGACAGGGGCAAAGGGCGGCAGCGGTCGCGTCCCGAAAAGGGACTCAAGTACAAACGCGATCGCGATCGCGAAAGTTCGCCCCAATACAGCGAACAGGGTCATACGCCCCAGCAAGCTCGCGCCGCCCGTGATCTTCTACACGGGATCGGCGTTCCGGAGCCACGGCCTTTTAAGCCCGACGATTTTCAGCTCGAAGCGCTGGAGGCTATTGAGCATGAGGACGTTCTCGTCACTGCACCTACCGGGAGCGGCAAGACATGGATCGCCAGCGAAGAGATCCGCCGTCTTCTGCAGCAGGACCAGCGTGCGTGGTACACGACGCCGCTCAAGGCGTTGACGAACTCGAAGTACATCGAATTCTCACAGATGTTCGGTGCCGAGAATGTCGGGATACTCACGGGCGATCGAAAAGAGAATACCGAGGCTCCCCTTATCGTCGGTACGACCGAGATCTACCGCAATCAACTGTTCGACGCGTTGCGGAACGGCGAGCAGGTGCGAACGGATTTCGTGATCCTCGATGAAGCCCATTATCTCGCCGATGAAGACCGTGGACATGTTTGGGAAGAGGCCATCATCCTGACGCCGCCGCGGATCCGGATGCTGATGCTTTCCGCAACCGTCGGCCGGGCCGAAGAATTCGCGCGCTGGATCGAAGAGGTCCGCGGAACCCGAGTCCGCGTCATCAACCGGGCCGGTTCCCGCCCGGTCGAGCTTCGAGCCGCATATCTTTCAAGCAATCTGCAGCTGTTCCCGTTATTTGACTCAAATGGCCAATACAATCGCGAGATCGATCAGTTTTCCGCCCCGCGTTCTGCGCCGCGTTTCCGGCGGCGATAACCGTGGAACCTCGCAGGGACGCTGCGTAAAAATCCGCATTCCAACCACTCTAAGACCCAAAAATTCCCTGATTTAGAAGGCACGTGCGTTGCTGACTCTAGGCGGGGTGTACTAAACGCGCCTTTCATTCCGTTTGTCTTTTTCTCCCTCAACCCAGCACTGTGAAGTGTTAAGCGAGGGTCCTATGAAACGCCAAATCCTTACCTCATCGATTCGGGTTTTTGCTTTGGTCTGTGTGGTCACCGGTCTCGCGGTGATTTCTACAACGCATCTGCGTCAGGCTGATCGCGAGGCGGGAAGAGCTCTTTCTGCCACAGATCAGGTCTCCATCGATGATCCGCCTTCGGGTCCGGATGATAGAAAGATCGCGCAGGCGTACGGCAAACTGCCCATGAGCTTTGAGCCAAATCGTGGCCAGACCGATGAATCGGTGCGCTTCCTCGCGCGCGGCCAGGGCTACTCGCTGTTTCTCTCCCATAACGGCGCGACACTCAGTCTTCAGCGGTACGGGAACACGGGTAAGATCGAGAGCCAGTCGGCTGTACGCGTGACCATCGATGGCTCGAGCGAAAGTGCATCGGTGGAAGGGGAGAAACCGAATGACGGCCGATCGAACTATTTCATCGGTAATGATCCCGAAAAGTGGCGGACGGACATTCCACATTACGACCGTGTCAAATACACCTCCGTCTACGATGGCGTCGATCTCGTCTATTACGGCAACGGCCAGCAGCTCGAATACGACTTTCTGGTCCGACCGGGCCACGATCCGCAGCAGATCAAGTTAAGGTTCGAAGGACTCGAGACAGCGAAGATCGATGAAGACACGGGCGACCTTTTGCTTGAAACCGGGTCGGGAACGCTGCGGCAGATGAAGCCATTCGTTTATCAAGAGATCGACGGCAAGCGAATCGAGATAGCGAGCACCTACGCAATAAAGCGCGACGGTGACGAGTACAGCGTTTCATTTAACCTCGCGGCATACGATACGACGAAAGATCTTGTTATCGACCCGATACTTTCTTACGGGACCTATCTCGGTGGAAACGCGTTCGATGAAGGCCGCTCGATAGCGGTCGATACGGACGGCAATGCTTATATCGTCGGAACAGCGGCTTCGCGCGACTTTCCAACGACACCTGGAACGATCAAGCCGACAATGTTGCCGCGCACCGACGCGCCGAATTCGTTCTGGTACGACGCGTTCGTTACCAAGATAAATCCGGCTGGAACCGCGCTCGTTTTCTCGACATACTTTGGCGGTCGAAACGGAAACGAATCAGGCGGTGGCGTTGCTCTCGATGC
>DASUSJ010000275.1:0-3533 GCA_036375155.1 Pyrinomonadaceae bacterium | reverse complement strand
GGACAACCTGTCGTGAGCTCTTGCCCGAGTGAACTACTAGAATCACACCATCCACCATCGACGCGATGAGGACGCCGTCGGTAAACGACGTAACCGGCGGTGAATCGACGACAAGGTGAGTGAAATGACCTTGAAGCAGCTTCAGGAGATTTGCCATCTGTTCCGAGCCGATGAGTTCGGCCGGATTCGGCGGGATCGGGCCGGAAGTCAGAAGATTGAGTTTTGTGCGCTCGTCCTGCTTGATGACGCTGAGAATCTCAGCTTCGGTCAGTTCGGTCGAAAGAATAGTACTCAATCCATCACCGTTCTCGATATTGAAAACGGAATGGAGACGAGGCCGCCGCATATCGGCATCAATGATCAAAACCTTTGCTCCTGTTTGCGCGAGGCTGATCGCAGTATTAGTGGCCGTCGTTGTCTTACCTTCAGAAGGCAGGCTCGATGTTATAAGCAGCGACTTTGGTGCATGACCGGCGGTCGACAGAAGTATAGATGTCCTTAGCTGCCTGTAAGCTTCCGCCAAAGACGAGCGTGAATCCGCGTATATCAGCAATTCCGAATCATTCGGATCCTCGGGTTCCTCATTGGCACCGACAAGCAGCAGCCTGCGTTTCGGTATCGAATCGATGGTTGGAATAGCCGCGAGTGCCGGCAGCTGAAGGTAGGTCTCGATCTCTTCTGTCGACCGGATCGTGTCGTCGAGATATTCGAGGAACAGTGCGAGACCGATTCCGAAAAGTGTCGAAAGGAACAGGGCGGCGGCGACCGTCGTAAGCCGACTCGGTGAGACGGGTCGTTCTGGCGGGATCGCGAACCCGACGACACTGATGTTGTTATCCGAACCCTGCGATGCTACATCGTTTGAGCTTTGTTGTTTGCGAAGTTCGTCGAGGAAACCGCGGTTCGTTTCGATGTTCTGCTCGAGAAGCCGAAGCTTGACGGCGCCGGTGTTCTGGATCTGAGCTTCGTTGTACTGAGCGTCGAACGCAGACTTGATCTTAGCTTCCTGATCCCGTTCCTGCATGTACTTCGTTCTCAAATTATCAACGAGCACCTTTGCGGTTCGATCCCGTAAGGTCTTCACCTCTTCGTTGTTTTCTTCAACGGCTTTATTTATCGACTGTTCCAAACTACGAATCTGCGTATCGATCTCGACAATCTCCGGAGCCGATTCCTTGTACTCCTCGAGAAGGCGTGCACGCTGAGCGCGAAAGTCCGCGATTTTCTTGAGTGTGTCGTTTCTCAACGTCCGGATGTTGTTTTCGCGCTCGGTGATAAATCGTGCGCTTTCGGCTTCGGCAAGAGCTTTTATACTCTCCGGCGAATCCTTTACCGCGAAGTACTGTGCTTCAGCCGTCTTCCGCCGGTTCTCCGCTTCAAGCAGCTGTTTATTCAGACCTGCAAGGCGGTCGATCACTATCGTCTGCTCACCATCCGTCTTCAGGATCCCTTCGCTCTTCTTCAGCTCGACAAGCATGATCTCGTCGGCGCGAATCTCGGACTGCAGATCGGCGATACGCTGCTGCAGAAAATCACTCGTCTTGCGGCTTGTGCCGGATCGTTTGTTCTGATTTTGCGTGACAAAAGTCTCACCAATGCTGTTTACCACGAAGGCGGCGAGCTGAGGATTGGTGTGCCGGAAAGACACCTCGATGAGCCGCGTGTCTTTGACAGTCGCTCTCGACTCGCGTACTGGATCGACAGTCATATTCCGCCGGATCGCTTCTACATACGGCGCAAGGCGCACTGCCTCCGCGATCTCGTCCGAAGAAATCAGTGAAGAATTCGCGGACGCGGCGAACTCTTCGGTTGGGGATGAACCTTTCTTCGAAGTGTCACTCGCAAGACCGATCGTGCGAAGCATCGAACGCAGCATTCCGTCTCCCTCGGAGATCGTCGGTGCGAATTCTTTGTTTGAATCCAAACTATGTTCTTTGACTACCTGTCGCAAAAGCGTTTCCGAGTCGAGAAGCTGAAGCTGGGTGTTGAAGTATGAAGGATCGGGATTCGAAAGTGGTCTCTGACGATCGCTTGTCAAAAGTTCAGGGTTCGGTTGCTCGAGATCGACCTGAACGCGAGCCACGGCCGCATAAATGTTCGGCTTACGGGCCATGTAGATCGCCGTCAGGGTTGTGATCAGAACGGCAATTCCCATAACGAGCCAAAGACGCTTCCGCACCGCCTTCCAGTAATCGAGCAACTGCAGTCCATCTGCTGTGGCGTCGCGATACGCAGGATAACGGCCCGAACCCGGCACGATCTGGGGTTCAAAATGGCGCTCAAATTCCACCGGCTCATTTAGCGGTTTATGGATGATCTCACGACTGTCTTTCATGGGTTGATAGCTCGGGGTTTCTTAGGGTACCCGGTAAAAAATTGACGGTATTCCGTTTGTCAATGACCGTCCGATGCTGTTCAGGATATCTTTCGTTTTGTCCAGGCCTACCGCGACTATGTCATTCGGCTCGAGAAACGGGTCCGGAACCTTGCGTTTGATGATCGCGTCGAGATCGTAGATGAACTCCTCACGCTCGGTCGTTCCGGGTTTCTGGCGCAGTACGCGGATCTTACCCTTGTCGGTCGCCTGTTTCACGCCCTTAGCGGACGCGATCGCCTGGGTCAGTGTAAGAGGTTCTCTTATCTCGACCTGCCCCTGCTCCTCCACGTTGCCGTAAACATAAATGATGTCGGCCTTCAGTACGGAAACGATGTCTCCGGGTTTCATCACCACGTTCTGCTTGCCTTCGATGATGTCTTTCAACGGATACGCGACGTACGAGGAGATATCGTCACCGGATGTCGTCGGCCCTTCGTTCAACCGGCAGTTTGACGTACTGCCGGTGCTCGCGACAAGGACACGCGTACCGGCCTCCTTTGAAGGGCCGCCCGCCTGAGCGAGCAGTTCGAGCAGGCGAATCCTCCGGCTGATCATATACTGACCGGGTTTCTCGACCGCACCGATCACCGCGAATGCCCGCGAACGTTGCTCAACTGCAGTCACCTTCACTTCCGGATTCTTCAAGTAATCTTTTCGATAGGCATCAGCGACGTCATTTGCCAGCTCTTGTTCGGTCTTACAAACCGCGACGATCGGTTCCGCCAATCGAAACAAAGTTATAGTTCCGTTGGTATTGACGTTTACCCGCTGGCCGAGTTCCGGATGGCGATATACCTGTATCTCGAGCTGATCCTGATAACCGATCCGGTAGCGTTCGTCCCTTCCCTGCGTGACATCGCTGACACTGGCCATAACCGCCGGCTTAGAGCTTGGTTGACTTGTTGTCTGGGCAGTTAGCGGTGCGACCATCAAAAGCGTCAACCCGCAAAAAAAACAGGAATGAATAAATGCTCTCATTCTATTTAACTCCATAAAACCGTGAGGGGTTTGAACCAGTCTTGATTGTTCGCACTTAGATAAAGTTGCTTGCGATTTTTATGCTCGTGAAAGCTAAAAACACTTGTAAGGAAAGTAGTTTAGCAAACGGCACCCGCTTTGAAAACCGCAATTTTACAACTGTTGCTATTTTGCCTAC
>DASUSJ010000274.1:0-4848 GCA_036375155.1 Pyrinomonadaceae bacterium | reverse complement strand
GGAAGCGTCGCCGACGGACTGGGGCGCAGGCGTTCCGCCTGCATCAGTGCGGAACACGAAAAGAGACTGTCAATCGACAAAGGTTGTGGCTTGACGCCGCTTCAGCGGCTTTGCAGGCGCGTCGCCCTCTCTCCATCGGTTGCTCGCGTACCGGCCATCGGCGCGGAATCACATACTCAAACGCCGCATATGCGCATCGATCTTTTCGAGAACACCGACCGCAAGCGCCAATGCGCGCCGGCCGTCCGCCCCGGTCACGGGCGGCTCGACTCCACGCTCTATGGAATCAAGAAACGCGGTGATCTCGGTCCGCAGCGGTTCGACGTCGTTTACCTCGAGCCGGTTTATCGAAATTCCCAACAACGGATGCGAAGCCTCGGGATTCAGCGAAGTCAGTGAAGCAAACTTTGTTGCGTAATCGAGAACGACGTACGCATTCGTCTGATAAAACCGCGTCTTGCGGATCTTCTCGGTGCCGATCCGCGACGCGGTGATATTCGCGACCGCTCCGTTCTCGAATTCGATCCGAGCGTTCGCCGCGTCGACCTTATCCGAAATAACCGGAATGCCAACCGCGTGTATCCCCGAAACCTTTACGTCCTCACCCACAAGCCACTGTACGGCATCGAGGTCATGGATCATCACATCGAGCACGACATCTACATCCAGCGAGCGGTTCGGAAACGGTGAGACCCGATGGATCTCGAAATATAGCGGCTGCGTCACGTGGGGCCGGAGTGCAACCATCGCCGGATTGAAACGTTCGAGCTGACCGACCATCAGTTTTGCGCCCGACCGATCCGCCGTGGCGATCATTTTGTCAGCTTCATCGACAGTCAACGCGATCGGCTTCTCGACGAGAACATGCACGCCCTTATCGAGAAATGCCGTCGCGATCTCGCAGTGTGTTTCCGTCGGTGTAGCGATCGATACGACGTCAACGGCATCCAGCAACTCATGCCAATCCGTTACGGAACGTCCCCAATCGTTGTCGCTTGCAACCTTCGCAGCGGTTTCGGGATCGGCGTCGCAAACTGCTACGAGCTCGACACGACCCTCGCGTGCAAGCTCCGCATAGTTCCGCGCGTGGTGCCTGCCGAGGCTCCCGACCCCGATCGCTGCCACACGGAGATTTCGGATTGCAGATTGCGGATCGGGAATTTCTGTCATCTATTCGTGGTTTGAATCAATGGAATGAATCGGCAATACTTTTTTATTCTCAGATAACTTCCGGTAAATGACAAAGTTCAGATCCGCATTCCGTACCCGGCATTCCACGTTAGTTTGGCTGCTTTTTATAGCGACTGTACTCTTCGTCTATTTCGCGGGGCTGACGATGCCGCTCGTCGGCCCGGACGAGCCCAGGTATGCTCAGGTCGCCCGAGAAATGTTCGAGCGGGGCGACTGGGTAACGCCGACGCTCGGCGGATTCAATTGGTTCGAAAAACCAGCACTTTTATACTGGCTTCAAATCGCATCGTACAACCTCTTCGGAGTGTCGGAATTCGCGGCGCGGTTCGGTTCGGCGCTGTTCGGCCTCGGAACGATCGTCAGTCTCTGGGTCCTCGGTCGTCACGTCGGGTCGACGGACAAGGAACACGGTACGGCCGACAGCTTTGCTTATTGGCTTACCTTGATCGCGGCGTCGACCGTCGGAATCATTGCATTCGCTCACGGCGCAAGCTTCGATATTATTCTGACTCTCCCGATCACTGCGGCGTTGGTCAGCTTTTATATCTACGATTCGAATCGCCGGTTCCTGCCGCTGGTCTCGTTTTATTTCTTTATCGGCCTCGCTCTGCTGGCAAAGGGTCTTGTAGGGTTCGTTTTTCCGGTGCTGATCGTCGGTGTTTACTACACCATGTCGTGGAAACGACCGAATGCGGTATTCATTCTCAGCTTGTTCTGGGGAACACTTCTCTCTGCCGCGGTCGCGTCGGTGTGGTACTTACCGATGTATCTCACGCACGGTTTTGAATTCATCGATCAGTTCTTTATTCAGCACCACTTCCAGCGCTACACATCGAACAAATATTTTCACCCGCAGCCATTCTATTTCTTTTTCTGGGTGCTGCCGCTGATGACGATTCCCTGGCTGCCATTCTTCCTGGCCACACTTTGGAATCTTGTACGGCGATTGTTCACCTGGCAACGCGATAAAGCTGCAACCGATACGCCGGAAAGTTCTCGCTCGTCCATCCCGGACTCGCTGCGGATCTTCTGCCTTTGCTGGATTGCGGTACCGCTGATCTTCTTTTCATTCTCCGGCTCAAAGCTTCCAGGCTATATTCTGCCCGCAGTACCCGCGGCGATCGTTCTCACGGCAGCGTACATATTTGAAGTTATTCGTCCCCGTAGGTGGGGGACATGGTTGGTCCATTCAATTGCGTCGGCCACGTTTATCCTTGTCATCATCGCGATCTATGCGGTCGCGCCAAGATTCGCCGAGACCGACTCCGTAAAAGGTCTTTTTGCGATCGCGCGCGAACGAGGGTTCGAAAGTTCACCGGTAATGATGCTTCATGGGATCTCGCATAACGCCGAGTTTTACGCCCCCGGCAGGATCGTGCGCGATGCGGATGGACGGCAGAAAAGATTTCTTGGTCCGAGAGAAATATCGGCAGCATTAAATCGATTCAACGGTAAGCCGGCGCTTGTTCTTGTGCCGCTCGAATACCTCCCGCAGCTGCTGGAAAGCGATTCTTTGAAGTCTGAGCGGCTCGGGGATAATGACGAGATGGCGCTGGTGGTCGTGCGTCGCGAGTGATACGCCGGGTTATCCCGTCCCGGACGCGCGGCGGATCCGGTCCATCAACGCGGCCCCGATGCCCTCTTCTTTGACGGACTCGCAGAAGATCTTTACGATACCGGCTCGGTCGCACTCGCGGAAAAATTCAAAGAGTGATGATGCGTATTCCTCAGGTGTCGGGCATACCCGCATGAGCTTGAACGTACCCAAGCGGGGCGAAAGTCCGATGTAGGCATCGCGTTCGGTTCCTTCGGGCTGTTGCTCTCGTTCCAGGATAATAACCTCCGCAGCCGGCGTGTAATGGCGATGGCGCATCCCCGGGCTGCGGGATATCAAACCGGCTGCGTCGGCGTTCCAGTCTGTGATTGCGGGGACCACCTCGCGGAGTTGTTCGATCGACACGGCGCCTTTGCGCAATACCGCCGGCGGGTCCACCGAGCAGTCAACAACCGTTGACTCGATCCCGATCTCCGTTGGATCTCCCTGAAGAATGCAGTCGACCCGGCCGTAAAGATCCTCGAATACGGCCTGCCATGTAGTCGGGCTTGGCCGCCCGGAAAGATTCGCTGACGGTGCGACAATGGGGACGGCGCAGGATCGCAGAAAAGCGCGGGCCGTCGGATGCTCCGGCATCCTGATCCCGATCGTATTCAACCCGGCGGTCGCGAGCAGTGGGACCGAAGCGCTTTTCGGCAACACGAGTGTAAGCGGGCCCGGGAAAAATGCGTCGACCAACCTCTGTGCTGCTGGAGAAATACGTTCCGAAAGAAGATTTATATCCCCAGCCTCAGCCACATGCGCGATCAACGGATTGTCAGCGGGCCTTTGCTTCGCATCGAAGACCTTGCGGATCGCTGCATCGTTGAAGACGTCCGCGCCGAGACCGTAGACCGTTTCCGTCGGAAACGCGACGATCCCGCCGCCTTTTATGAACGCGGCGGCCTCGGCCGGCGAGTTTGTGAGTCGTGTGATCACCCTGTGAGTGTCGCCGAACCTCGCGCTGTATGCAATTTGTACTAACCTTCGGCTTCTCGCGCGATCGCGGCTTCGCCGCCCACTCTCCCCGCCGCCCTTGCGAGCGCCAGTAATACAAGCACGCCAACGATGGTCGCGAGTATAGCGTACGTGTAGAGTCCTGCCAGGCTGTCATCCTCGCCGAGCAGCGTCCGCATTGTCTGCTTGATCGCATCGTTCCATGCGAGCGCCGACACTAGACCGAACGCCGCGCCCGCCAGTGTGATCATCGATTGGACTATTGCTCGAGTTTGCTGAACGGATCTTGGCATTTGTTCGTCCTCTATGAACAGGATTTTGATTACTACAGGTTTTATTTAGGGGAATGCGATGGCAAAGTCAATTTTGATTACCGCGTCAGGCAAGTGTTAGATTCTGCTTATGGGTGAGCTCCGGGAAAAACTAAAATCGGTGCCCGTCGCGGCAGGCATTTATCTTCACAAAAATGCGGCCGGAAAGATACTCTATGTCGGGAAGGCAAAGAACCTTCGCAATCGCGTCCGCCAGTATTTTCAATCGAGTAAGAACCACGATGCAAAGACGCGCCGGCTCGTCCGCTCGATCGTTGATTTCGAATTCATAGTCGTCGACAACGAGGTTGAGGCGCTTGTTCTCGAATCTAATCTCATCAAGAAGCACAAGCCGCGTTTTAACGTGCTTCTGAAAGACGACAAGTCATATCCGCACCTCAAGCTAACGAACGAGCCGTTTCCGAAGATTGTCATTACCCGCCGGATAGAACGTGATGGAGCTAACTACTACGGGCCGTTCTTGCCCGCGGCCCTTGCGAGAAAGACGCTTAATCTCGTCAACCGCGCATTTCAACTTCGTACCTGCGACATCGACATCGACGGCAAGCTTCCTCGTCCGTGTCTCGAATACCACCTGAAAAGATGTCTTGGCCCGTGTGTTAAGGGTCTGTGCACACAGGACGAATATCAGGAGGCGGCGCGCGACGTAAGAACGTTGCTCGAGGGCAAGAACAAAGAGCTTGCGAAAGATCTGGAACGCCGTATGTGGAAGTTCTCGGAGGAGGGAAAATACGAGATCGCCGCTCGTTACCGCGATCTCCATCGCACGGTCAT
>DASUSJ010000273.1:0-24183 GCA_036375155.1 Pyrinomonadaceae bacterium | reverse complement strand
GCATCCGAGTCGAACCGTAATCGATCGCCGCCAGCCGCGAGGATACGTTCGTGATCGGCTCACCAAGCGTCTTCCACACAGCTCCGCCCCAGCCCGCGTCAAACGCACGCTCGATCATCGAACCCATGTTCGTCGGCGGTGCACTCGCAAGCCAGAAAGGATTCGGCGATTTGATTCCTGCGAAATTGATACTTAGATCTGCCATATACAGTTTCTCCCGAGGCTTTGCGAGGAGGAAGAAATTTTCGCCACCGATTCGACGGATGACACGGATAAGACATCTACGGCTCGAATATCGAATTCAGCATGCTTCTATTCTCCGGCGCTCCTTTCCGTGGATTATCGAAGATCAGTCTCTTGAATTCCGGCTTCGACCCAATCACAAAGTCCCGGGACGGTCCTCCGCCGGCATTATATTCTCGGCATCGGGCTCGGGTTCGTGATGGACGCCCGGGATTGGATGTTCGGCTTCCTCAACCGGCACGCCCGTTTCGTCGCTCACTTCCTCATGCTCGGGTTCCTGGCCAATATCGTTTCTTTGCATGCAAACCTCTCTAGGACGGATATGTGTAAGGCGCCTGGAGTCCCAACGGAATTCCCAGTGCCCAATAGATCAACAAGAAGATCACCCAAGTGACCAGAAACGCCATCGAATACGGCAGCATCAGCGAAACCAGTGTTCCGATCCCCGTATTCTTTACATATCGCTGCGCAAATACGACCACCAGCGGGAAATAGGGCATCAGCGGCGTCAGGATGTTCGTCGTCGAATCGCCTATGCGGTACGCCGCCTGCGATAGTTCGGGCGACATCCCGAGCTGCATCAGCATGGGAACAAAGATCGGTGCAAGCAGCGCCCATTTTGCCGACGCTGACCCGATCAGAAGATTGACGAGCGCCGTCAGCAGGATGATACCGATAATCGTCACCTGCGATGGAAGTGCAAGCGCCTGAAGAGCTCCCGCGCCTTTAAGAGCGATAAGAGCACCGATATTCGACTGGCCGAACGCCGCGATGAACAACGATGCAAAGAACGCGAGAACGATGTAGTACCCCATCGTGCTCATCGATTTGCTCATGCCTTTGATAATGTCGCGGTGGCTTGTGACCGTGCCGGCCACGTATCCATACACGATGCCGGGAAGGATGAACAGCAGGAAGATCAGCGAGACGATCGACTGCATCAGTGGCGCCGCCGAAGCGGTCAACTGGGGGGCAACGGGTTCGGCATTCTGTAGAAAGATCTCGCTGTACTTCGCTGCATCCGCGTCGCCGAGTCGCGTCTTTAAGGCGTTTGTCGCAGCTGTTTTGCCAAAGAGGTCCTGCCCGAGAATGGGCGCCGTTTTCGCTGCGACCTCTGCCGGCACTCCGGCCGCTTTCACTCTTTCGATCGACTGGTCCGTGATCCGGTAGCCCGCGGGCGAACGCATCGGAGAACTGTCGGGGACCGAAACCGCAGCGAGAATGCCGACGCCGATAACGAGCGTCGCAAGACCGGCGATCAAGCCCTTCTTCTCCTTCGGGCCGATCGTTTCCATCTTCGGCATCTCATCCGGGTCGCCATCGACCTCGACCTTCTTGAGGCGCGGCTCGATAACACGATCGGTGAGATACCAACCAACCGCAACGATCACGAGGCAAGATGCCGCGGTGAAATACCAGTTAGAAAGCGGGTTCACCAATCGCGATGCATCGATTATCTGCGCTCCCGACTGGGTCAAACCCGCGAGCAGCGGATCGAGACTCGACGGAATAAAGTTCGCGCTGAACCCGCCGGAGACTCCCGCGAAAGCTGCGGCAATACCCGCGAGCGGATGCCGGCCCGCCGCGTAAAAGATCACACCACCCAGCGGAATGACGAGCACGTAACCCGCGTCGGCCGCGGTATGGCTTATGATTGCGACGAATATGAGCATCGGGGTCAGAAGCCTCGGCGAGGTCACATTCAACAGGGCCTTGAGCGCCGCATTGATGAACCCGGTGTGCTCCGCAACGCCGACACCGAGCAGCGCCACCAGCACGACGCCTAGCGGATGAAAACTCGTGAACGTCGTGACCATGTTCGACAGGAACGTCGCGATCGCCGCTCCGGTCATTTGGTTGTTGATGACAAGCGCTTTGCCGCTCCGCGGATCGATCTCGGCGAACGTCATCGTCGACAGGATCGCTGATAGGATCCAAACGACAAACAGCAGGATCAGGAACAATGCCGCCGGATCCGGCAGCTTGTTGCCGACGGTTTCGATCAAGCTCAGTGCACGGTCGACAAAGCCAGACGGTTTGATGTTTTCGGTCTCGACGTTTTCGTTTTCCATATTCTTCCAGACTGTCCGCTCGAGTGTTTATGCGCTACGGAACTAAATTGCTTCTATACATTCTTTCTTTATCCGAGGAACCTTGTTGCGCCAGGAATTATCCAGTGAATTGACGCCGAGGCCTGCCATAACTTTAATATCAGCCGCTCAGCAACACTATGTCCCATCCAAATAGCACCTCACCGGGACCGATGTCGCGTGTCGGCGGCAACTGTCTTGCAATTGCAGCGGCTCGGGCCGCTTCGTTTCCGATATTACGAAGAATGTTGTCGGTTGAGTTAAGTTTCTCCCCCGGAAAAAACATCTGCGTCACCAATCGATCGGTCGCACCATGGACCTCGAAGTGAATATGCGGGGTTCGCATAGGCGCTCCGGGTCTCAAACCAGGATATGCGCCTGGCATCACGGATTTGAATCGGTATCGCCCGCGGTCATCCGTCATCAACACACAATATCCCTGAAAGTTATCGTCGAGTTGCGTAGGGTTCGGATCACTGGGATGAGAATAACGACCGTTCGCATCGGCTTGCCATATCTCTATCCGAGTGTTCTTTAACGGCTTTCCTGTAACAGTCATCACGGTTCCCGCAACGTGAATCGTCTTTCCTTGTGCCTTCTTTTTGCGCCCCTTGATAACCGTCAGATCGGCATCCTGGTCGAGTGGTTTGATCTGTGGATAAAACGGTCCAAGTATGAGTGACGGAGTAAATGTTCTTTGCGCTTCCTGGGCGAAGCTTGTACCTGACAGGGCCGTAAGTCCGGTTCCCATTACCAGTATCTCGCGGCGTGTCCAGGTCTCTCTATTTTTCATAGCATTCCGTCAGAGCCATATATACCGAGCAGCATCATAGTTCCGCGCCGGCGAATCTTACACTCTCACCGGTCAACGCAAAATGAATTCCTTGCGCCGCAACCTTCCCCATCTGTGCCGCGTCGACCGCTTCTGCACCGCCATTTGCACAATCACCACCCGCGAAGATCTTCGCGTTCGATGTCTGCATCTGCTCGTTGACGATGACACGTCCTTTGTCATCCACATCAACTCCGGCGATCTCTGAAAAGAAGGATCGCATCTTCTGCTGACCGACGGCCTTTATTACCATGTCACACGGTATCTCAAACAACTCAAGCGACCCGTCCGTCTTTTCGCAGCGGAGAGAAAGGCGTGACCCGTCCTCACCGGCTAGAATCCCGACGGGGGTCGCCTGCCACACAAACTCGACGCCGTCCTTTCGCGCGAGTTCCATCTCATAGTGATAAGCGGACGCTTCGCGTTCCGTGCGGCGATATACCATCAGGACCTTTTCTGCCCCGAGACGGCGCGCCTGCGTAACAGCATCGATCGCGGTGTTACCCGCGCCGATGACGGCGACGGTGCGGCCAAGAGGAACACTTGCCCAGTCGCGAGATTTGATCCGTTCGATAAAGTGGAGTGCGTCGTAAACACCTTCGAGATCTTCACCCGGGATGTTCAACCTGTTCGTATCACCGAGACCAACGCCGAGAAATACGGCGTCGTGCCATTGTTCGAGGTCGGCGAAGCTTACATCCTGATTTTGGATTTTGGATTTTGGATCTTGGATTTGTTTCGCTTTTTCCGCAGTGACCTCCGACGGAGAATGATTTTCAGAACCCACCCGCGTATTCAGCATAAACCGTACGCCCATGGACGCGATACGCTCTGTCTCTGCAAGCGAGACAGACTGCTGCATCTTGTACTCGGCCATGCCGTAAGTATCGAGCCCTCCGGGCTTCTCCTTCTGCTCGTAGATCGTCACGTCGTAACCGAGACGGTTGAGATAAGCCGCACACGACAATCCGGCAGGACCCGATCCGACAATGCCGACGGACTTCCCGTTCGCTTCGCCTTTCTCGAAGATCTGCCTGCCGTTCGACAGTGCGTGATCGGTTGCGTATCGCTGCAACCTCCCGATCTCGATCGGTTTCTGCAAAAGCGTTTTCTCAACGCATGCGCCTTCGCATAAGACCTCCACCGGGCAGACCCTCGCGCATGTCGCGCCGATCGGGTTCGCATCGAATATCACGCGGGCTGATCCGGTCAGATTGCCGCTGGCGATCTTTTTGATAAATCCCGGGACGTCGATATGCGTGGGGCATGCGTGCATGCATGGGGCGTCGTAGCAGTAAAGACAGCGATTCGCTTCGACGAGCGCCTCGGCCGGCGTCATCGCAGGATTTATGTCGGCGAAGTTCCTCTCGATCTGTGAGATATCAAGCGGTGTGCTGTGGGGTCTATCCATAAACCTAGTCGACCTTTAGAAAATGTTTTCCATCGAAACGGTAATTGATCAGTTTATTTGTAACACGTCCCTGCGGCGTTTCCTCATCTTCTTCGACGACCGGGAAACTGAATGAGTTGCGAGCTTCGTTGAAAGTGAAGAGTCGGACCGGCCGCTCCTTTCGGTCCATGACCGAAGAGAAGTCATACCCGAAGCTGATCGAATCTTGCAGACCGCCCGGTGTCCGGAAAACTCGTACTTTCGAATCGATGCGTGTGCCGACGACCTTAAACGCGCTCATAGTTTGTTCTGACAAGGAACCCGAGGCGATAAAGGTCGACACGGCAAGGTATATCGTCCCGTCCGCGCTGTTCACTTGAAAAATATCGTGAACGAAACCGGCGACCGGAGCCGTCGCCGCATGCACCTTACCGTCCGCTCCCCTGAACTGAAACACGCTGTTGAACTCATGCATGGTACCGCCCGTCTGTTCGTCCCAGGAATAAACACGAAATCGGCCATCTTTGGAGGTGGTCACATGCATTTTCCCTTTTAGTCGAGGAAAAGAATATGACAGCATTTCGGGCACGCGGCTACCGTATCTGATCAGATCGTTCTTGAGCGAGCTATTAGCTCTCGCGAGCCTGGCATCATTGGAATTGAGGCCGTAGTTCGACCACTTCTCAAGATCCGCGAGATGTACTAGAAGCCGATTTTCGATGGCCCTCGGTGTCTGCCCAGTGACGTAGGAGCATAAAAGAAAAAGAAACGAAATCGGCAACGCTACTCGGAGCATAAGGAGGCACCAACTAATCCGCGACTATGGGCCCGTAAGTATCCGGTCGACGGTCGCGGAAAAATTGCCAGGTGTTCCGCACCTCGCGGATCTTGTCCATATCAAGATCGGCGACGACGAGTTCGTCGTCGTCACGCGAGCCTTCTGCAACGATCTGGCCGCGCGGGTCGCAGAAATAACTCTGGCCGTAAAACTCACCAATGTTCCATGGGGACTCGGTGCCGACGCGATTGATCGCACCGACAAAGTACCCGTTGGCGACCGCGTGAGCAGGCTGCTCGAGTTTCCAAAGATACTCGCTCAAGCCGGCAACAGTCGCCGACGGATTGAAGATTATCTCTGCTCCATTCAATCCCAAACAGCGAGCACCTTCGGGAAAATGGCGGTCGTAACAGATGTACACGCCAATACGTCCGAACGCGGTGTCAAAACACGGGTAGCCAAGATTGCCCGGCCGAAAATAGAACTTCTCCCAGAAGCCCGGTGCGACGTGCGGGATGTGTGTCTTGCGATACTTGCCTAAGTAAGTTCCGTCCGCGTCGATGACCGCGGCTGAATTGTAATAGACACCGGTTTGCTCTTCTTCGTAGATCGGAACGATCAGAACCATTCCGTGTTCCTTCGCGACCTCTCGCATCAGAGTGACGGTCGGACCGTCGGGGATCTTCTCTACGGCTTCGTACCATCGCGTCTGCTGCTCCGCGCAGAAGTACGGGGTCGTGAAGATCTCCTGAAAGCAGAGCATCTGCACGCCCTGTTCGGCAGCCTGCTCTACGAATTGCATCTGGTGTTCGATGTTCTGCCGCTTGATCTCTTCGATCGGCATCTCGACCGGTGCGATGTTATGAGCCTGAATGAGTCCTGCTTTAATTATTCTTGACATAGAGCGATATTACCGCCGAAACGCAGAGACGCCGAAAACGGGCAGCCACGCGTCAGGCTAAAAACTGCGATTTCGGTTTGTTAACTTTCTGCCGCCTCGGCGCCTCTACGTCTCGGCGGTGGAAGTATTTTCATGAGCAAATAATACAACACAAACGCGATTCCGAAGGTAATGAACCACGCATAGACATAAAGGCTGTCGAAAACGTTAGGATCGGAAACCTGACCGCCCGGCGTCGTTGCTGCGCGCAAGAAACCCGGCACTACCGGAGCGATCGCAACAACCAAGGCGACGATCGCACGCCAATTGAATCCGCCCGAGTATGAGTAGAGGCCGTCGATCTTAAATAGCTCGGCTAGTTCAAGCCGTCGGTGGCGGATCAGAAAATAATCGCAGATGAGGATACCGCCGATCGCTCCCATTAAGCCCGAATATCCGATCAGCCATGTGAAGATATACGCGCCCATCGTCGACATGAGTTGCCACGGCATCATCACGATACCTATCACCGCGGTAATCAGGCCACCGGTAACGTACGAGATGCGTTTCGGATTAAGGTTCGAAAAGTCGTTCGAAGGTGACACCACGTTTGCAGCCATATTCGTTGTAAGCTGCGCGATAAAGATCACGATCATCGCAAAGAGGATGACGACCCAGCTATCAAATCGCTGTATCAGCCTGACCGGATCCGGAATCGCCTCGCCATATATGATCACCGTCGCACTCGTGACTGCCACGCCGATGAACGCAAACGCCGTCATCGTAAATGGAAGGCCAAGCGCTTGTCCGAGTATTTGTGAGCGCTGTGACTTTGCGTAGCGTGTAAAGTCGGGAATGTTCAGGCTGAGTGTAGCCCAATAGCCAACAGACGCAGTCAGCGCACCGGGAAACACCGACCAGAACGTACCGGATGTTTTCTGAAGCGACCCTGAACCGACCAGCACGTTGCCGAGCCCGCCGGCCGCATTCGATGCCCAGATAAGGAGGACCAACCCGCCCAGCAAGAGCAGCGGTGCCGACCATGATTCCAGATACTTGATACCTTCGATCCCCTTCAGGATGATCGCCACCTGTATCAACCAGAAGAGAAAGAACGAGAGCCACGTATGCAGCGGATTTCCGCCGACCATTGTGTCCACGCTCGCCCAACCGCCCCATATCGCGGTGAGGAGCGCGTCTATCGCGGTGCCGCCGATCCAGGTCTGGATGCCGAACCAACCGCACGCTACTATTGCCCGGAGGATCGCCGGTACGTTTGCACCGATGGTTCCAAACGAGGCGCGTGCGAGCACCGGAAACGAAATACCGTACTTCGTCCCGGCGTGCGCATTCAAAACCATCGGAATCAGAACGATGCAGTTGCCCAGCAGGATCGTGAGCATCGCCTGCCACCACGTCATGCCCGCCTCGATGAAGCCGCCTGCTAGCGTGTATGTTGTGATAACGACGCTCATCCCGATCCAAAGCGCCGCAATGTTCCAGGTTGACCAGGTGCGCTGCTCGATCGTCGTGGGTGCGAGATCGCGATTCCAGAGAGGACTGCTCGACACGTCGTCCTTCAGTTCGACAAAATCAGGTTGGCTTTCACTCATAATGTCAGCTAACGAAATACGATTATCATCACCGAGTTACCGTGGTTCTCTGCAATTCATAGATCGTCCTGTTACGATCCTTGCGTGCCGGCCGCGGGATTACTCGACTTCTCATCGACCCTCAGAGCCATCGCAACGGCGTCAAAAAAAGCCATTGAAGCACCTTCGATCCGGGCTTGCTCAATCTCCATACCCGCTTCATGCTGCGCGGTACTTAGATATTTTTCCAAAAGGGCATCCCAAAACCGCACGTGAATATCGGCACCGATCCGATTCATTTCAGCGCGGACTGCCGCATCCAGCACCTCGGCCTCTCTTAAGCGGCCCAACCCAGCCAACGACATTGCCACCCCTTGTATCTCGAATGCAATTTCGATCTTATCGCCGGTCTCTGCCGCGAGGGCGAGGCTTCGCTTATACAGGTCCAGACTAGCTCCGCAGTCCCCTTCGATGAGCGCACAGTCAGCGAGATAGTGCCAACCGAAATGTTCGTTTCGCTTATCGGCGTGAGCTTTTGAAAACTCGATGATCTCTTGCGCCATCGGCCGCGCTTCGTCGATCCGGCCGAGAGCAACCAGCGTTTGCGCCAATCCAACATTCGCGCGGTTTATTAGGAGCGGATCGCCTCCAGCCCGTTGGATCCTCAGACATTCTTCGAACGACGCACACGCATCCTCGTCCTTGCCGCTGGAAAACTGACTCCATCCGATACCCTCAAGCACTATCGCAACCTCTGAAGTATCCCCGAGGTTATGACAGCACTCGAGCGCTTCGTCCATCCACAGGTTGGCGGCATCGAGGTTCCCCCTCCATGCTTCAATGTGGGCCACTGCCCAGAGGGCTCGTGCCCTATCAACTCTCGCGGGATCGCGTGACGTGGCCTTCAGCGCTGCCGATAGATGTTCGCTGCCTTCCGAGATGTGCGACCGGGCTGTCCAATACCAACCCAAAGCGCCGGCGAGTTTCAGATAAGCATCCGAGTCACTGATCCGAGCGAATTCCAGGGCTTGCTGCATATTACTGGTGTCCAACTCGAGTACATCGGCCCACTCGTCTTCGTTTGAGATACGTCCTTGATAAGCTCGCTCGGCCAGAGCAAGCATCGTCTCCAAATGCGATCTACGAGCAGCCGCCTCTTCACCATGCTCGGAAAGAATTGCGAGAGCGAATTGACGGATCGTTTCAAGCAGCCGGTACCGCTTTTGCGAGCCGCGTTCCGACTCGACAATGACCAGCGATTTATCAACGAGTCGCGCCAACAGGTCGAGTGTCGTAAATTCGTCGAACCGTCCGTAGACGGCCGTTATCTGGTCCAGGTCGCAGCTTCCGGAAAAAACGGACAGTGTCTCAAGCAGATTCTTTTCGTCATCCGAAAGCGGGTCGTAGCTCCACTGTATAGCGGCATGAAGTGTTTGGTGCCTCGAGACACGAGAAGTGGGGGAGCCTGCGAGAAGCTTGAACCGCTGATCGAGCTTTTCGTTGATCTGGTCGACGGATAGAACCCGGAGCCGGGCGGCGGCCAGTTCGATGGCCAGTGGAATGCCGTCGAGCTTCGTAACGATATCGGCAACGACGGGCAAAATGTGATCCGTCAGTGCGAACCCGGTTTGCGCGATTACTGCGCGGTCGACAAAAAGGTCAATGGCATCTGAATTGTCTGCACCGCTCCGGCGAACGCCTTCGTACGGCACGGCCAGCGGCTGTAAGGAAAACACTTTTTCACCTTGAACGTTGAGGGGTTCCCGGCTTGTCGCGATGATCCGGACACCGGGGCACCGATTTAGCAATTCGTCGACTATCGCGCCGACAGCGGAGAGAATGTGCTCACAGTTGTCGAGAATAATAAGCAGACGGCCTTGACCGATCTGCTCGACCAGCGTATCGGTGAGGTTTGCACCGCCCTCGCGCAACTGCAAGGCTCGCGCTATTGCAGAAACCACCAGATTCTCGTCCGCGACGGGTTCCAGATCGACGAACCATGCGCCCCCGGGAAAAGACTTTGCAGCCAGTTCGGCCGACTTGATCGCAAGCCTCGTCTTCCCGCACCCGCCAAAACCTGTGATCGTCAGCAGCCGCGTGACGGTCAAAAGCTCGACGCAATCGCTGAGCTCGCGCTTGCGGCCGATAAATCGTGTCCGTTCGGCTGGCAGATCACCCCGGGTTTGGTCGAGAGAAAGCGGCGCCTGATGGAAGAGTTGAGTTACCGATTCATCCGCGGCCGGGCCCTCAAGCAGCCGAGTTCCGTCATCGAGACAGTAAAGAAGCGTCTCGTCGTAGTAATCTCGCTTGCATTCAGGGCATCGTTTCATAAGCTACGCAGCAAGGTTCATGTTTCCTGAACGCCCACCGTCGAGAGATAAATCAGAGACCCGCTTTAACGCTCGCGCACGGACTGCGGGCATTTCTTCATAGGCTATTCGGGTAATCCAACTCTTTTCAAAAGGTCTTTGAATCGCGGATCGTTGCGAATAGGTGCGAACGGGACCTCCATGCGCAGTTCGACGAGAGATGTGCTGCGCCTTTGAAAGTCTTTCTCAAGCCATTCGAAAACCCTATCCTTGTCACCTAGTCCCGCGTACACAACGGCTACATCACGTCCATCAGCCTGACCTTTTGCAAATTCCTCCTCGATCTCTTTGGCGATCTTCATCGCCTCGTCCCGATTGCCAAACACGGCCTGGACGTAGCCTTCGACCTGGCGCACGCGCCTTCCGGAACCCACTGCCTCGCCGGCTTTCCGTGCGTTCGCGAGAGCCTCTTCTTTCTGTCCCAAAGCGAGATGAGCATATGCGAGCGTTCGATAAATGAACCAGCTGGGCGCGATGCCGAGCCCGCGCCGGCCCTCGTCGATCGCTCCGTGCAGGTCACCCTTCTCAGACAGGCTCTCCGCCACGTTGTTGCTGATCGGGGCGGAAAGCTCATCGGCCTCGCGAGCTCGCCTGATCTGTTCGAGCCCCTCGTCAGTTCTTCCTTCGGCCCTGAGCCGCCGCGAATACCAGTGATGAGCCGACGCATAGTTCGGATTGAGCTCGATCGCGCGTTTCAGATATTTTTCTGACTCGGACCATTCCCAAAGGTAGGTGCTCGCCAGACCGAGAGAGGCGTGTGCCTCGGCGAGAGACGGGTCGATCTCGAGAGCCCTTACCGCATAAGCTTTCCCGGTCGAGATCTGTTCCTTCTCGGAGCCGCGCGTGTTATAGATCGCGACCAGATGCGAATCCGCCAGGCCGACATAGGCCAGGGCGAAATTCGGGTCCCTTTCCGACGCTGCTTTGAAGTGCTCGATCGCCGTTCGCATCGCCTCCGGTGTGCGCTTGTTCCAATAGAAGCGACCCTTCAAATACAGTTGATACGCCTCGTTATCATTTGTGTATTGCTTGGTGAGAGCGGTCTCGTTGCCGGAAAGTTTTAGCTGCAGCTTTTGCGTTACAGCGTTCGCGATCTCACGCTGCGTGGCAAGCAGATCCGACAACTTGCGGGCATACTGTTCGGCCCAAATGAGCTTGTTCGTGCGCGCATCAGTCAACTCGACGCTAATTGTTAGATCGTCCCCACGCTGAGTGAGCCTTCCGGACATGACCGCATCGACGTCCAGGTCCCGTGCGACCGCCGCTATATCCGACTGCGGGCCCTTATACCTCATGACGGCATTTGTCGGACTCACCTTTAGCCCCGGGAGTTGAGTCAGCCTGTATATAAGAGATTCCGCAAGGCCGTCAGACAGATAATCCGTGTCGGCGGTGCCGCTGCGATTCTCGAACGGAAGAACGGCGATCGACGTGATCTGTTCACCTTCGGCGGTGAAATACCGATAACCAAGAAATCCTCCAACAAGTAAAACTGCAATCACAAATGCAAAAGTGATCATCGGCTTTATCGCCCGATGAGCAGAAAGGCTCTGTCTTTCCGACGCGTCGTGTAACTTATTTTCAGACTCAGCCTCGGCTCCGCGAGGGAAGATCGCTGTTTGATCGGTCGTATAGAACTGACCTTGAGTTGGTGCTCGGGGCGAAGCGGGCGCTACCGCTCCGGGTTCTGACAGGATCGTCGTCTGAGGCTCATCGATCGATGCGGGACCGTATAACAACCCGGCCCCGTCATCGAGACAGAAGCTCATCGAGTTGTCGTATTCCCGGCCACATTCAGGGCAGCGTTTCATAATCAGGTTCACGCGATCACTTATTAACGTACAACAGACATGCTTTGCGGCTTTGGAAGACCGACCAGCTTTATCAAGTCATCGAATCTTGGATCGCCGCGCAGCGGGTCGAGATCGGGATCGACATGGATAAAGATCATCCAGTAGTCGTGCTCCCTCCCCGCTTTCTCAAGCCACTTGAACGCCTCGTCGATCTCACCGAGCCCGAGATATACGATCGCGAAGGTGTAGGGCGGAATGTATCTCTCTTTGGCGATTTCTTCGAGCTCCGCTAGAAGCGCATGCGCGGCACCACGTTCGCCCTTCAAGCCGTAAATATAGCCTAGCCATCCGACAGAATCTCGATCGTTCGACATGTTCTGGCAAGTTTGCATCTGTTCGATAGCCTCGTCGTACATGCCCTCCTGGATATAGGCCAGGCCCAGCCGAAAGTAAATATTCTTAAATCCCGGCTCCATCTCGGCCGCCTTCTGGAACTCGACGATCGCGCGGTCATAGTCTCTGCCGTAATAGAAGGGCCATCCCAGGTGCTCGGCGATGCTTGGCGAGAGCGGGTCGAGCTCGTGTGCCAGTTGGTAATACTTTTTTGCCTCGTCGAACCGGCCTTCAAGGCACATACGAATGCCGAGCACCTGGGTGGCGTGGGACGCGTTAGGATTCAGCTCGATCGCCCGACGTAGAGATGATTCCGAGAGTTCCCAGTTCCAATCGTAGAAAGTGTTGATCAGACCTAGGGATGTGTGCGCCTCTGCGAGTTCCGGATCCAGCTCTATCGCTTTATGCGCGGCGCTGCGAGCCATTTTGATCGATTCTTCAAACGGAGCGCCCCGGTGGTTTACGAGCAGCACGTAGGCATCCGACAAACCGGCGTAAGCCAGCGCATAGTGGGGGTCGATGTCGAGCGCCTGCCGGTAATAGGTTACGGCTCGCTGCAGCGCCTCGCCTTCCATCTTGCTCCAGTTGTAGCGGCCCTTCAGATACAGTTCATACGCTTCCGGGTTTGACGTAGCGCGTCTGACTTTCGGGGCAGTATGACCCAGCAGCTGTATCTTCAGAGCGTCTACCACAGACGCCGTGATCTCGTCCTGAATATCGAAAATGTCGTCGATAACCCGGTCGAACCGGTCCGACCAGAGTTGGTATCCGTTCGAAGCATCGACCAGTTGCACGGTTATGCGGATCCTGTCCCCGAGCTTTCGAACACTTCCCTCGAGGATAGTTCTCACGCCCAGCTTTTGCGCTATCTCTGCGACATCGCTGTTCCTGCCCTTGAATGAGAAGGCCGACGTCCTGGCCGCGACCTTCAGATCCGAAATTTTCGCGAGCGCGTTCAGAAGTTCTTCCGCGAGACCGTCGCAGAAGTATTCATTGTCGGCATCGGCACTCATGTTGGCGAACGGAAGCACGGCGATCGAGCTGCCGCTCGCTGATCGCGGATCTCTACCATCACCAACACCTACCAAAGCCTTATCCCTGACCGCTCGGCCGCCAAGAGAGGAGCTTGCCGACTGTGGATCTCGATCAAACTGCTCGGCCCTGAATACTCGAGTCTTTTCGTCGTCAGCCGAGACGGAGGACGGAATCCGCAGAGAGCCCAGTAGCGCCGTCGCCGGCTCCTCCGGTCCTGCCGCCCCGGACTTCCGCGATTCCTCCCCAGGTAGGACGGGCGCACCGGGGCCGTACAACAGCTCCTCTCCGTCATCGAGACAGAAGCTCATCGAATTGTCATACTCTCGGCCGCACTGCGGACATTTTTTCATTGGCTCAATCGCGGTTGATTCATTCGTTCAAGCAGCTCACTATACCGTGGATCGTCAGGAGCGGCTCCGTCGTCAAGACGATACCCTAAAGTGTCTTTGGAAATTCAGGGCAGCGTTTCATTCCCTTACCTTGCCGGGCCCCCAGAGAGCGCGGCCGGAAAATTTCCCCGTGTGTTCGCCATCCTTCAACATGTGAACTCCGTTAACAAAGACATCTCGAACGCCGACCGCAAACTGGTGCGGCCGCTCGAAGGTAGCCCTGTCCGCGATCGTCGTCGGATCGAAGATAACGACGTCAGCGAAATAACCCTTTCGAAGCGATCCGCGCCGGTCGAGTCCGAGGTTCGTCGCCGGCAGACTCGTCAGACGGCGGACCGCCTCCTGCAGCGTGATCACCTTTTCATCGCGAACGTACTTGCCGAGAAGACGCGCGAAATTTCCGTACGCGCGGGGATGCGGATTCGACTTCAAAAACGCGCCTTCTGGGGCCATCGACTCGGCGTCCGATCCGAACGAAACCCAAGGCACACGTATCTGCTTCTTTATGTTTTCCTCATCCATCAGGAAATAGACCGTGCCGACTCGGGACTGGTCTTCGAGGATAAGGTCGAGGATGGTGTTCTCGGGATCGGTCCCGCGCATGCGAGCAACCTCTCCGAGCGTTTTTCCGGTAAGTGGTTTGAGCTTGTCGTTCTTGAATCCAACGAGAATGATCCTCTCGGGCGAGCCGGCTGCGAGTCGCAAATTCTCCCACTCGTCGGTAGGCGTTCGCATCTCTTCGAGGATCTTCTTCCGCGTGTCAGCGTCGCGGATACGCTTATAGAGTTCCTGGTACCCGCCGCTGAGAACCCAGGGTGGAAGCGACGCGTCGAGCCCCGTCGCACCGGCCGGGTAGTTGTACATGTCGGCCGTGATCTTGAGTCCGCTCTTTCGCGCGGCCTCGACCATGGCAATCACCTTGTCCATCTTTGGCCAATTGTCGCGCCCAGCAGCTTTGAGGTGATAGATCTCTGCGGGTATGTTTGCCTCACGCGAGATGCGGATCAACTCTTCAACCGCCTCTTCGAGCCGATTCCCCTCGCTTCGCATATGCGAGATGTACTTGCCTTTGTACTTTGCAGCGACCTTGCATAATTCGATCAGCTCTTCGGTCTTCGCATAGAAAGCCGGTGCGTAGATAAGCGAGGACCCGATGCCGAGTGCCCCGGCCTCCATCTCTTTGCGTACAAGCTCGCGCATCTGCTGCATCTCTTCCGGCGTCGGCTGCTTGTCCTCCTCGCCGAGCACATACATGCGGATCGTCGTCGCCCCGATAAAGGACGCGACGTTTTGCGAGACGCCACGGCGCTCGAGATGCCGCAAATATTCGCTGAGCGTTGTCCATTCGATATCCCACTTCAGATCGCCCTGCTCGTCTTTGGCCTGCTTCTTCATCCGGTCATTGAGAGGCCCCATCGACCACCCTTCGCCCATGATCTGTGTCGTCACACCCTGCTTCAATTCGCCAAGCGAGCGCGGATCAACGAGCAGTGACTCGGTCGACCACGAGAGCATGTTGATGAATCCGGGAGCGACGGCGAGACCGCTGGCGTCGATGATCGTCTTCGCCTGCGATGCCTTAAGCTTTCCTATCCTCACCACCTTGTCGCCTTTGATAGCGATGTCCGTCACGACCGGGCCAGATCCCGAACCGTCGTAAACCGTCCCGCCCTTTATGATCACGTCATACCGCTGGGCATTAGCCGCGACCACGGTCAGTAGAAATAGTAAACAAGTGATTACTTTCGTCATATGTTTTCCCTCGGTTCTTTCCAGTTCACGATTTCGCGTGCAGCGTCGTTCACGAACCTATTCCGACAATCCCACTCGTCGCATGAGATCGGTAAAACGCGGATCGTCGCGCAGTTTATCCCAACGCGGATCGACCTTCAGGAACTGCATTTGAAAAGCGCGCTCTTCATAACCCTTCTCCAGCGACGCGATCGCCTTGTCCTTTTCACCGAGCGGCGTGTAAATGAACGCGAAGGTGGTCGCAGAGATGTAACCTTCTCGACCACGGCGTTCCAGTTCTTCGATCATCCGCATCGCGTCATCCTTGCGACCGGCAATCGCATACACTTGTCCCGCCGTAGCGGGAATGTTACTTTCCTGGATCTCTTGTATCTTAGCTATTGCAAGATCGAATTGACCTTTCTGAGCGTAAGATACAAGCAGCATTTGAAGCGCAGAAGGGAATCCTTTTTCAAGCTCCAATGCTTTCTGAAATTGATCGATCCCTCGGTCGTAATCCCTTGCAAAAAAATATGCCAGGCCGAGCTCGAAGCTAGTACTCGGTGAAAGTGGATCGAGTTCGACGGCAACTTTCCGCTCCGCTATGCTCTCGTTCAAGCGACCGGTTCGCTCCAAATAGCCGCCATACCACTGATGCGCTAACGGATAACGAGGATCAAGATCGATCGCCCGTTTGTATTCTCTTTCCGCCTCCGCCCAGTTCCAGTCGTAAACCTGAAGTATGCGCGCGAGCGAGGTGTGGGCCTCGGCAAGGGTGTTGTCAATCTCCAAAGCCCGCGTTACGGCCGCCTTCGCTTTTGGCATTGCGTCTCTCGGCGCAATGCCGTTAGCCGGAACGATGTAGGCATCGGCCAGTCCAGAATAGGCACGGGCAAAATTGGGGTCCTTTTCGATCGCCTGGTTGAAGTATTCAATAGATCTCCTAATTGATTCTTGATTGCGTTTCTCCCAAAAGTAGCGGCCGTGAAAGTAGAGCCGCAAAGCTTCGGCATTTGCTGTGTAGTCCTTCGTGAGGTTTGTTGTATCCGCGTTCGACAGCCGCGTCCTCAGTTTCTGTGCGACGTCGCGTACTATGTCGTTCCGGAGAGCGGAAAGGTCCTGCATCTTTCGATCGTATTGTTCTCCCCAAAGTGCGTTTCCAGTTCTGGACTCGACGAGTGAAAGAAACAAGGTCAGGTCGTCTCCGCGTTGGATGAACCGCCCAAACAATACAGCCTGCACCGACAACTCCTGCCCGACCTTCTTTTCGTCTATCTCCTTTCCCTTGTAGCGAAATACAGTGTTTCTTGCCTTGACCGAAAGATTCGGCAAAGTTGAAAGGCTGTTAATAAGTGATTCGGTCATACCGTCCGAGAGATACTCGACATCCGGATTCCCGCTCTCGTTTACAAACGGCATCACCGCAATGGAATCGATTTGTTTGACTGACCCGCGGCCGAAATAGAAATAGCCTCCGACGCCGAGGGCAGTCACAAGGATGATTCCCAGGATACCTGCGATGACCGAGGTTCTAGACGATATTTTCCGGGCGTCATTCCTGCTCGCTGGTTCAACGAACTCCTTCGTCGGTGTCTCAGTCGAGAGATCGGCAAGAAGCGCGGTTCGCGGTTCCTCCTCGCTTACCGGTCCCTCGAGCAGCGCGGTTCCATCATCGAGACAGTAGATCAGACTGTCGTCGTAATAATCTCGCCTGCATTCGGGGCAGCGTTTCATGTTTTCTATCCGGGGAGGTTCATGCGGCGGAGCAGGTCGGCGTACCGCGCGTCGTTGCGGATCGTGTCCCACACCGGCTCGTCTTTATAAAATGTTGGCGCTTCGCTGGGAACGTCGGTGAAAGGCAGTTTGCCGGTCATCCCTCCGACCCCGGGCCGAAGAGCAATTCCGCACCGTCGTCGAGACAGAAGCTCAACGAGTCGTCATTAAAATCTCTTCCGCATTGCGGGCAGCGTTTCATCGCGTCCTATTTCTTCAATCCCCCGGCCCAATTGAGGACCATTATCAGCGGCTGCGAATTCGTGATGTCAGCTAGCGTGTTGATGAGGAACCGCTGGCCGTCCTTCGCCGGGACGAAATTATTCCTGTCATCGGTGATCCCCGTCAGCGGTATAACGGTTTGGAATAATACGCTTGGGCGGCTGATCTCCAACGAGTTGCCGCTGCCTATACTTACCGACATCAGGCTGCGATCCGGAGCGATGTAGTAAAGCTCCTTTCCGTCGCTACGCCATTGCGCCTGGTCGCCGCCCGCGGTCGAGACCTGCCATTTCCCGTTTCCGACCGGAAAGCTCTGGATGTAGATCTCCGATCGCCCGGATTCAGTCGACGTGTAGGCGACCCAGCGGCCGTCGGGGGAGAAACGTGAATGAGCTTCCTCGAATGGAGATTCGATACACGAAAATGGCTTTTCGCCTGCCGTCATCGGTAAAACCCAGAGGTCTACCTTATTTCGCGCCCCGGCATTCTTTTCGTAAAGAATATATTTTCCGTCGGGTGACCAGTCATCCGGATACGAACCCACTCCCTCGTCAAGCACTACCTCCTCGACCCCGGCTCCGCTCGATGATTTCCGAAGGAACGTGCTTCTGTCGCCGCGGTTGGAGTAGAAGACAACCGAAGCCTCATCCGGCGAGAAGACGGAGGTCGAGTCGACCCCCGGGTCGAATGTCAGCCGCGTGGTGCTGCCGCGGGTAAGGTCCTGGATATAAATATCCTGAGGGGCGGGACCATCGCTGCGGCCGAACAGGATCTTGGTGTTGTCCTTCGACAAGGACGGTTCGTGATATCCGCCCGGCTCACTGACGGCTCGATAGACCTCGCCCATTCCGCCCGCTCCTAGCAGCGAGCGGATCTCGTATCTTCCAAGTGTTGTTCCTTCCTGTAGACTCATTTCTCGATCGTCATTCGCGGGCCGCTGACCATCGGGGGCACGCGTCTGGTTCTTTGACGCTGACGGCCTCACTAACCGATCACCGGAAATCTTTTATCAGCACAACGTCGCTTGTCGTCGTACCCCGCGCCAGGACCATCTGCTTGCCGTCCCGGGAAAACGCGTAATTGAATATTTTCTCCGTCTTAAAATCAGTGACCTGTTTCGGCGGCTTGTCATCCAGCGGCAAGTTCCAGACATTTGTAACTCCGCCCTGACCGTCTCGCGGATAATAGACCGAACGTGAATCCTGCGACCAACGGAAGTCGCCGCTCTTTCCGATCAGATCAAAGACCTTGGTCGGTTCGCCGCCTTCAAACGGCAGGACCGCGTACCGCCACGTTGAATTGTCGTCCTTGCGGTACAAGCAGATGATCCACCTCCCGTCGGGCGAGACCTCCGCAACATTAGAATAATTGTCCACTACCCGCACGGCTTCGCCGCCGTCGATGGAGACCTTCGTCAAGTAGGGATTGACCGAACTTTCGTCCGTGTAGATGACCCATCGCGAATCCGCCGAGATACTTGGGCTATGATTCAGCCGGCCCTGGGTTAACTGGACGGGACGGCTCCCGTCCAATCCCATCCGCCAGATATTCACCTGCTGGTTGCGCAGCGACGCGAAAACTATGTAGCGTCCATCGGGCGTAACTATTGCACTGACGTTCTCGCCGGCATCTGCCGTCAACTGTTTCGGATCACTGCCGTCCGCGTTCATTATCCAGATATCGCCGGCGCCGCTGGCTGTCGAGCCAAAGACGATGCGGCCGTCGGGCGTAAAGCTGAGTGCGTGCTGACCTTCGCTATTATTTCCGCCGGACCTGATCTGGGCAGCGCGGCTCGCATCCCCGTTTGGAGCGACCCAAATGTTCGAGATCGTGTTCGATCGGACGGTGACAAGGCTGTTCGCGTCAGACGTCAGGGCCAGGCTCCTGTAATCGTTCAGGTCGGTTGTTATGCGCTGCGGCTGTCCGTCCGGATATGAGAAGCGCCAGATCTGTCCCACCCAGGACTTGCTCGAGCTTTCCGCACCGAGAACGACAAGGCCGCTCTTTTCCGGAAGCCATGCTACCGAGTACAGTTCATTCCATTCTTGCGTCGAAACCGGCTGGATGGTGCCGTCAGCAACGCTTATCTCGACGACGCGATCCCTTCCCGACAATACCGACTCGTCTCGCATCATGCAGGCAATGGTGTCACCATTCGGAGACCAGGCCGGCAATCGTCCACGCGTGAGAAATGATTGTGGCGGTTTGAGTGTGGCGACGATCCTCGCTCCGGTTCCGTCAGCAGCGTTGGCGACGAGAAGCGAATCCTCGCCGGGGTTCGGGTGTCCGGGGCGAAAATAGGCGAACTGTTTGCCGTCAGGAGAATAACTAACGCCGCCGTCGGCATCGTCGATCAACATCTTCTGCGTGCCGCCGAGTACGGGCATCTGAAAGAGCGTCCAGTTCACATTCTTTTCGAACTGGACCTTGGCGAAATTTATGTAGTTGCTGTCCGGGGTGAACGTGAGCCCCCAGTAATAGACGTCCTCTTCCGCGGGAATGATCTGGATATCGCGAGACGCTGCAAGCTGTCTGACCCAGAGACTGTCCTTTCCGCCTTCATCGACGGTATAGACATAAAACTTCCCATCGGGAGAAATTGCCGCGTTGACAGATCTGCCGTTGGTGGTCAGTCGTTCGATCTTTATCGCCTGTGTCGAGAGTCTTGTCGACTCGGGCCAGAACTTATAAACACCCGCACCGGCGAGGGCCAGTAGCACCACCCCCGCGATCGCAAGCCACTTCCCCCAGCTTCGCGCAGGCACGACGCGACCGTTTGGATCGCTGAGAATAGCGGTGGCCGATTCGTCGATGGCGGCGGCGGTGGGTGATTCGCCTGTGTCAGGTAGACGTACTGTTCTCTGTTCATCCATCGACGACGGTCCGTCTAGAAGCGCAGTTCCATCATCGAGACAGTAGAGTAAACTGTCATCGTAGTAGTCGCGCCTGCATTCCGGGCAGCGTTTCATAAAATTTCTGACCGACCAACTATGTACACTGTTATTCCGTTTTTGCTCGCTCGATACCGCTCAACAAATCTCCAAGACGCGGATCATCCCGGAGATCGTCATACAACGGATCGACCGAGAATAACGGGGGACGCGGCGTTCGCTCTGCAACCTCTTTTTCCAACCAGACGAATGCCTCCTCCGTTCTTCAAGCGCGCCGAGGATCAGCGCAAAACCGGCACTTGGGACATAACCCCGCGTGCGGATTCCGAAACTCAGCGTGTCATCGTAGTAATCTCTTCGGCATTCCTGGCATCGTTTCATAGGCTCACTAGCGATGCTTCAGGGACCGGGCGATGCTTGCCGTCTCCATGTCTGGCCCCCAGACGTTACGGTCACGACCTCTCCCGTTAAAGGATTCAGCTGAAAAGTGACGAGGGATTCGCCCATCCACCGCCTGTTCCATACGGCCATGAATGTGTCGATATGACGATGTTCAAGATCCGCGGTAAGATCCTTCGCTGCGATGGCACGGAGCTTCCCGTCGACGATCCTGATCTCGACCGTCCCGTAGAACGGATCGGAATATATGCCCGCATATTTTTCCAACGGCACGCTCGGCTTGGTTCCGGACAAGCGTTTGGAAAGCTGCGCCGCGGATCGTTTCTCATCTTCGGCCCTGATGTCGCCATACAGTTTTCTGAATTCATCGTTCCAGTCGCGCCCATTCGGATCACCGAACGAGAAGAGATCGAAAACCTTGTAAACGATCGCGTGTCGCGCTTCGGCATGATCAAGATTGCCGAAGACGTAAACGCCGACTTTCTTATCGCGCATCAATCCGACGATCGCCGTCCGGCCCGCGATACTGCCGGTATGAAGCTCGACCTTCTCGCCGCGGTAATCATGCTGGAACCAGCCGAGCCCGTACGTCGTCCACTTCGGTTTGATCAAACGAAACGTCGGGTAAAAGCCCGACGGCAGGATGACCTGCGGCTTGAATATCTCCTCGAGCGTCGCGGGCTTTAACAGTTCTTTGCCGTCGTGTGTTTTTCCTGAGATCAGATAGTTGATCCACTTTCCAATATCTTCGGCGTTGGACCACACGGACCCGGCAGGCGCTACTGAATCGATCGGCATTTCGGGAATGACCTCGATCTTGTCTTTGATCTCGAAATGCGCGCTTGATCGGTTCGCGTGTTTCATTGCCGCAGCGAGGGTCGGGTGAGTGTTCGTCATTCCGAGCGGGCCGAAGACGCGATCGGTCATGAAGCGTTCCCACGACATGCCGCTCGCTTTCTCGATCACCTTCCCTGCGACGAGGTACATGCTGTTGTGATACACGAAGCCGGCACGGAAAGAATAGACGGGTCGCGCATATTGCAGACGCCGGACCGCTTCGTCCGGCGCGAGTTCCGGCGTGCGGGCCCACAGGAAATCCGTGCTCGCTAAACCGGAGTTGTGAGTGAAAAGATCGCGGACCTCCAACTCCTGCGTGATGTATGGATCGCCGATCCGGAAATCGGGTAGGTGTTTGATAACCTTGTCTCGCCAGCCGATCTTACCTTCGTCAACAAGCAGCCCCATCGCGACCGCCGTCATTGCCTTTGTCGTGGACATCGCCCCGAAAAGCGTCTGCGCGTCGACCGCGTCGCTCCTGCCCAGTTCGCGAACGCCGTAGCCTTTCGACAACAAAACTTTGCCGTCATGCACGACCGCAACGGACATTCCCGGCACATTCCAGGCTTTGCGTGCCGACTCCACGTAGCCATCGATAATTTCGATATTGCTTTGTGCGGGAAGTTCGGTAGCAAGGAAGAACAGCAATAGATAGAGAAATACTATTCGCTTCATGGTGTTTTTCAGTTTCGTGCAGCCGGGTACCGACACGCGGGGTTACGAGATGAGCACTCGAATGCGCTATGCCGTTGGAAGGGCAACGAAGCCGGCCGAGCGTTTGCAATGCTTAACCAAAATGTAAATCGGTTTCAGGCGAACAAAAATAAACTTCGGGCAAGGATAACATTAAATTTTCACCGGGCTTCAACAAAAACGAGACTAAGGTGTCAAGCCTATTCGGGCGAGCAGTTCGGCGTACCGGGGATCATCCCGCAGACCATCGTAAAGTGGATCGATCTTCAACTGCAGGTTCCCCATCTCGCCTTGGTCGAAAGACTTCTCGAGCCACATAAAAGCTTCGTCTTTTCGTCCCATACGCGTGTAATGGTTGGCATAGAACCACGGTGACACCATTGCTCCACCGCCTCGCGACTTCTGCATTTCCAATTGTTTCTCGAGAAAGCCCTGCCAGCCGCCCCTTCTGAAAGCCTCGCGCAATTGTTCGGCGCCCTCCGGTGTTCCGCCGTATTTCAGGAACATTTTTAAGATAGCTTCCACCGCTTCCGGATATTTCCGCTGCTGCTCGAGTATCGTGAACAGCGAATAGTGCAGCGAATTATCGTCAGGTTGAAGCTCTATCAGTTTTTCGAAGTGAAGCCTCGCTTTTTCATAGTCGCGCGAAAAATAGTAGAGCCGTCCTCTGCCGACCTCTATGGTTATCGAGCTCGGATCCAGTTCTTTCGCCCTGTCCATTTCCACCGCGGCCTCGTCGAGGCGTCCCAGCGACATGAGATACCAACCATACGCCTGGTGGATCCAGGGTACATTCGGGTTTAGTTCCAGGGCCTCCTTGAACTTCACTTCGGCACCCTTCCAGTCGTAGTCGAACTGATACATCAACTCCGCTTGTGCGTTGTGCGCAAGGGCCAGAGAATTGTCGATCTCGAGCGCTTTTGCGATCAGTGGTCTCGCCTTGTTCGCGGCCTGATCCTTAGGGAGCATGAGATGGCCGCTCATCATGATGTAAGACTCGGCTGCACCGACATACGCCAATGCGAAATTCGGGTCCTTGCTTATGACGTTCTCATAGCACTGCATGCTCTGCTGGATCCAGTTTGCACGGCGGCCGTGCCAGATCAACTGGCATTTCAGATACTCCTGATACGCTTCGGGGTTACTGGTCTCGTGGCGCGCGAGCAGGTTCTTTTCCTCGCCACTCAGTTGGATCAGGAGGGCGTTCGTTACGCGGTCGGCTATGGAATCCTGGACCTTGAAGATATCGGTGAAGTTCTCATCAAACTTTTCCGACCATAGGGGCCTTCCGCTGGGAACCTCTATCAGCCGCACCGTTACCCTTATCCGCTCGCCTGCTTTTTGGATACTACCGTCCAGCACGGCTTCCACTTGTGTTTCTTCTCCGGCCTTAACCGGGTCAAGTGACGGGTCCGTGAACTTTCGTACCGAGGTTATCGGCCGAACCGCTAGTCGACGGAGACCGCTAAGCCTGTTGATCAGTGTCTCGGCCATTCCCATCTCCAGTGATTCGTCCCTGCTTTCCGGGCTTAGCGGTTTGAAAGGCAGAACGGCGATCGAGCGAATCTCCTGGGCTGAGTTGCGGGCGGTCTGACGATACACCATCCATCCGCCGACCGCGGCGATGAGCGTTAATCCCAATATCAACAGGGCCAGCCGCCCGCCCGCAAAAATTCCAGTTCGTTCTACTCGCGGTAGCTTCTGTGCCGGGATTTCGGAGCTCTCGGCTGGAGCCTTAAAGTCCGCGGCGATAGACGCGGTTCCAACGGGTGGCGCTGATGTCTCCGTTTGTGCCGCCGACACCGTCGCTCCCGGAACGACATCCCCGATAAACCGGTACCCGCGCTTTGGGA
>DASUSJ010000272.1:0-7102 GCA_036375155.1 Pyrinomonadaceae bacterium | reverse complement strand
GATCTTTCTCGATTATGTTTCTTGTAGAACTGTGATCGGAGCCAGGAGTCCAGCGCGAGGCCGTCATAGCGGCCGAGCAGCTTAAGCAAATTATCGGCTGCGTAATCGCCGAACCCCTTGATGCTTTTTATCTGCTTCTTTAATTCGGGCGTCGGTATGTCAGTGGTGAGCCAGTATTCCGGATCGAGGTTTCCCGAAGCTACTTGCTCGGCCAGCTTGGCAAAGTACGGTGATCGATAACCCGCCCGAATTTCATCTCGGTAGAACTTTTCCGGGACCGAGGCGAGAGCCTCCGGCGTCGGAAAAGCACGCCCGCCGCCGACTCCCTTTTCGCCGAGCAGCTCGACGAGGTTCGTCACCATATTTTTGGTGAGACCCCATGAGCAATTCGTGGTACAAAGCGTCTTGATCATGTCCTCGAAAACCGTCGGTGAACGAAGAAGCCGACCGGCGTTCGACGATGAAACCCACCTTAAACGTTCATCACCGTCTGTCAAACCGTAAAAGTCTTCAAGCGGGTCATCCAGACGAAGAATGTGGCGAACGTCCCGCAGCACCTTTTCTTGATTGAACCTAGTTCCGGAAACGTCGATCTGTAGTCCGTTGTCTGACTCATGAACAACGGCGGTTACCGGTTTGCCCGAACCGCCCGGCGTGAAAACATAGCTTAGCCGCCAATTCTCATCGTCCAGTTGAAATGGCCGAAGCTCGCTCCAGCCGTGGCTATATACGGTGTGTCGGAAACTAAAGCTCGGAGGAGTCTTAAGGAACAGAACGGTTGGCATATGAGGATTTTATTGCCGTTCCGGCGCCCTGACAAATCGTGCAATTTTTCAGACCAAGGGCAGGCTTCTGCCGTCTTAGTAGCCGTGACGGCGCCACCAACAAAATGCTTGAGTTTTCCAGGCGCCTCGTTTAAATTCTATCTGTAAATCGTATTTTCCGACCACCGCTAATCCTACCTGCTGTTGGTCAATCACCCGCACAGATAGACAAATTTGAAAGGCTGCATTTAGAGGAGGAAAGGGCATGTCCAGCTTGAAATCGCACATTTGGCTGCGAATTGTAAGCGTCTCGGTTTTCATTCTTCTCACGTCGGCAATGGTGCCGGCACAAGAAGACCCCGATCCGAATTCACCCACGCCGATACTGATCAGCGAACCCGACTCGACACGCGCGCTGACTGCCCCGGTGATCAGCGGAAAGACGATCCGCACGCGGCAGCGTTTTCCGTCAAAGATCTTCTGGCCGGATCAAAAGGTTGAGTTGTTTGTAACGAATATTTCGCTGATGGATGGCGAGGGTGCGAATGCCTTTCGCATTTATATCGAAGACGACAAGGGTCGGGAGTATCGCCTGCCGGTTCTCGAGATCCGACATGTATACGGCCAGCC
The DNA here is from genome assembly GCA_036375155.1 of Pyrinomonadaceae bacterium. Classification (GTDB taxonomy): domain Bacteria; phylum Acidobacteriota; class Blastocatellia; order Pyrinomonadales; family Pyrinomonadaceae; genus OLB17. The sequence goes on along the minus strand of DASUSJ010000272.1, from coordinate 5,708 downwards.
CGGAGTGTTTTCGATCATCACGAGGTTGACCGACGAGATCAGGTATTGGCCGGCCCCGGAACCGAACGGTGACGTGCTTGTCCGGCTGACTTGGAGGGGGTTAACGAGCAATCGGGTCCGTCTAGGATTTGGCGCTCTCGGCGGGAAGATCAAGGATGACCCGGGGGCCGCTCCGACACCGCTGTCTGTCGTCGCTAAAAAGTCTCCGGGGATCGATGGTCCGACAAATGAAGCCGTCGGGTATCGCTGGTCTGGTGACAGAACGCGTTTTCTTGAGCAGGCGACGTTCGGACCGTCACCGATGGAAGATTTTCGTGTACGGCGGATCGGACCTCGCGCCTGGCTCGCCGACCAGTTCACGCTACCGTACCCGTCCGCCGCCAATCCGTATCCGAACATACCTCTCATGAGCGTCAACGCGGATACCGCTCCGCCGCTCGGCTGCGGTCCGCGACCCGATCCGGTGACCCCCGTATACCAAGCCTGCATTCGGGATCACTACTCCATGTACCAGGTTCAGAGTTGGTTCTTCAGGGAAGCCTTTTACGGAGCACCGCAACTTCGGCATCGAGTGTCGTGGGCATTGTCGCAGATCTGGGTAATCTCGGGTGTCGATACGCAGCAGTCGTCTTGGATGCTCGAATATCATCAGCAGATCAGTAAGAACGCGTTCGGCAATTATCGTCAATTGATGTACGACATGACGCTGAATCCCGGAATGGGTAATTACCTGGACATGATGCGTTCGACGCGGACTAACCCGAACGAAAATTACCCGCGCGAGATCCTGCAGCTTTTCAGTATCGGGCTGTTCATGCTCAACCCGGACGGCACGCTTCAGCTCGACGGCCAGGGCAATCCCATACCGACGTACGATCAGAACACGGTCAACAATTTCACGAAGGTTTTCACCGGATGGCGGGACTGCCGGCCGGCTGATCTGAATGCGAGTTGTCCGGACGCTGTGGCAGGCACGCCGAACTACAAAGATCCGATGTCGCTGAATCCCGGGCAGCACGACATTACTGCAAAGACGCTCCTTAGCTACCCGGGCGTAACTAACCAGAACATAGCCGCATGTACGGGTTGCACGAACGCGCAGATCTATCCATACGCATACAGCTCGTTGAATCAAGCACTGGAGAATATTTACGATCATCCGAACGTTCCGCCGTTCGTCAGTAAGTTGCTCATACAACATCTGGTGACGAGCGATCCGACGCCGGCGTATGTCGGCCGCGTATCAGCCGTTTTCGCAGCCCACCGAGACAGCCCGACGCAGCTTCAGGAAGTCGTGAAGGCTATCCTTCTGGACCCGGAAGCGCGTGGCGACGTAAAAACCGATCCGCGATACGGGAAACTTCGCGAACCGGTGCAGCTTTTGACAAACGTCCTTCGAAACTTCGAGGTCGGCTCCGCGAATCTGGCCGGCCAGAGCGATGGCGTCGTGAACAACTCGGTTGCCGCACTCGGCCAGAATGTCTTCAATTCACCTACGGTGTTCAACTACTACCAGCCGAACTACATCGTGCCCGGCTCGACGATACTCGGCCCTGAGTTCGGAATCTACACGACGGGCACTGCGATCGGACGTGCAAACCTTTTTGCCGTGTACGCATTCAACGGATTGACGGTCGCGGCTCCGGATCGGCCGAACGGTACGAGGATAAACCTCGCGGAGGCACAAGCAATCTCCCAGGGCGACGCGACAGGAAACCAACTTTTGGATTACCTGAACACGAAGATGATGCACGGAACCATGTCCCCGCAGATGAAGAGCGCGATCCTGCCAGCCGTGATCGCGGCCGGTACCAACCACCTGACACGAGCTCAGACGGCAGTTTATTTGATCGCGACGTCGTCGCAATTCCAGGTACAGAGGTGACAACTATGAAACAGGATCGACGTGAATTCTTGAAAAAAACGGGCTGTACTCTGACGATGACGGCGCTCGCCACACAGATGCGTCACTTTGGACTCATGAGCGCGATCGCGCAGGAGACCGACGACAAGGCGGCTGAGGGTGTACCGGCGGACTACCGCGCACTGGTGTGCATCTTTCTGGCCGGCGGTAACGATTCGAATAACTCCGTCATTCCGAATCACAACGACGCGACCATAAGCAATTACAGCGTGTACGCGGGAACGCGGTCTGTACAGGGACTGGCCATCGCCCAGGCCTCGCTTCTGCCCATCACTGTCCCACGCATGGGCGGGCTCACCTACGGCCTCCATCCCGCGCTCGGGCCGCAGGTCGGTGGAACGAACAATGGCATTCACGAGCTGTGGGCGATGGGCAAGATGGCTATCGTCTCGAACGTCGGAACGCTGATCCAGCCGACTACACGCACGCAGTTCCTGACGCCCGGCTGGCCCAAACCGTTTCAGCTTTTCTCGCACTCTGATCAGGTTTCCCAATATCAAGGGGGCCGGAGCGATAGTGAGTCTTTCACCGGATGGGGAGGCCGGCTGTCCGACCTTCGCAGCGGCGAGGACAATCCAACTGGCTTGATCCCGATGATCACTTCGATCGCCGGAGCTCAGCTGTTCACCGCGGGACAAACAACGCTTCCGCTGGCGATCGGTACGGGGACGCTGGCGAGCGTATTAAATCCCGCGAATCCGAATTCGAACGGCAGCGCGATCCGAACCGCGTTCAACAATCTTCGGACCATGGACCTCGATCACAATCTAGTCGACGCGGCCAGTGCTGTCACCGATTCGGCCATGTCGGCCAACACCGTGTTCCAATCGAATCCGTACGACCCGGTCGGCTTCCCGGCCACGAACCTGGGGAACCAATTGCGGCAGGTCGCGCGTGTTATCAAGAAACGAACCGACCTGAACATCAATCGGCAGGTATTCTTCGTGCAGCTTGGCGGTTTCGATACTCACAATAACCAGCTGGTGACGCATAACAATCTCCTCTTCCAGCTCAGCCAGGCGATGCGTGCGTTCTATAACGAGATGGTCACTCAGGGTCTCGAGGATAAGGTCACGCAGTTTACGATGAGTGACTTCTCACGAACGATGAATCCGGCCGGCGTGGGCGCGTCAGTCGGCAGCGACCACGCATGGGGCAGCCATATGTTCGTCGTTGGAGGCGGGATCACCGCCGCGGACTTTTACGGAATGAACGGCGCGAACGGCACCCCGTTTCCGCATATAGCCTTTAACACCGGAGATGATGCGGATAACGGAAGCGGGGCTCGCGGTCGATGGATCCCGGCGACGTCGGTCGAGCAATACGCAGCAACCCTCGCGAGATGGTACGGTCTGCCGGACGCTAGCATGGCTTCTGTATTTCCAAAGATCGCGAGCTTCGCGAATACGAACCTGGGCTTCATGCAGGCTCCAGCCTAGAAACAGTCAGAACTGCACCGGCAGTGACCCGGCGCCCCTTAGTGGATTTTGGATATGGGATTGCATATTTCGCGTGGTTTAAGGTTAGTGGGGTGGTTCGCAGTTACTTGTGGGTAAGAACCTGTAACCCGGAATCGGACAAGGCTACAGGAGACACGAGAATTCCGAGATCCGCGTTCCGCAATCCCCGATCAGGCGACTCGGTCGCTACCGCTCCCGGTTCTGTCCCTGTTAGAATTCATCTGTCGCGTGAATTTGCCTAACTACCTTACATTTGCAAGGATCGTCATTGTACCGCTGCTGGTCGTCGTACTGCTCACACCGCTCGCAGAACAGTGGATCGGTGTCAGCGGTTACGCACTCGCGATAGTTATTTTTCTGGCGGCGGCGTTGACCGACATTCTCGACGGGCATCTGGCACGTCGACGCAATCAGGTATCGACACTCGGCAAATTTTTGGATCCGATCGCCGACAAGCTGCTTGTCTCCGCCGCACTGATCGTGCTCGTCGAAAAACATCTTGCCCCTTCGTGGGCGGTCGTGATAATCCTCGGCCGGGAGTTTATCGTGACAGGCCTACGTTCGGTCGCTGCGTCCGACGGCATCGTTATTCAGGCGCAAAATATCGGCAAGGTGAAGATGTGGGCGCAGTGTGTGGCGATCGTCGCTCTGCTCGTGGCCGCGGCCAGTGGCAAGCCACCTGTCTCAAATTTTGGTTTGGATTATCCGGCTATTCGATTCTGGGAGGTCGCCGAGGTCCGAGCCGCGTTCACAAATCTTACAAGTCTGGCCCTGACGACCAACGACTGGAAGGTGTTTGGCTACCTGATCGGCCGCGGTGCTTTATGGGTATCCGTGATCGCCGCCTGCTGGTCGATGTACGACTACTTCGCGTTCTTTTTCCGGGAGAGGCAGTCGCGAGGAGCCGCTAGCGACTAGCAGCTAATTGCTCGATGCCAGTCACTCGACCCGATTTCAAAAAAGAGTCCCAAGTGCCATAAATCGACACCTGGGACTACTGAAACAACAAAGCAGAAACTAAGTTCTTATTGGACTTCCACCCAGTCGCCGGTGTGGATCTCCTGTGCGGTTCTGGTGATCATCGCCGTTGCGGCTCGTTCCTTTACATTCAGAACCACCATCTCACCGACCACCTTTCGGATCGCGGGACGACCTTCTTTCGCTTTCTCACTGGTCACAACTCGGCCGCGAGCGTTGTCGCCCGTTTTGCGCCCTGCCTGGCTTGAAAAACCGCCGCCGTGATACTCAAAACTTTGGAATCCGCCATCGCGGGCATTTGCCGATTCACCCCAATCTCCAAAACTCGGATTGCCGGAGCCGAGCGGTCGGAAGATCGTAAGGTAATCGCCCACCTGAATATTGTCTTCGGCACCGAGGTCGATGTAGACAACGTAGTCGCGCGTGAGCACTTCCGCGTTGTCACGGGCCATGAAGAGTCTGCCGATCGCCTTACCGTTAGGATCGCTGAAAAGATCCATCGCGGGTCTTTGGCTGTAGTCCGGCGCCACTCGGACCTGCATTGGCAGGACAAGATCGCCGAGCAGAATGTTGTCGCAGGAGTTCTTGACCTGCGCCACAGAAACTTCGCCTTTCACGCGGGTGACTTCCACAGTCCCGACTTCCTGAACATAGGCACCGAGGTCGCCCTTTCGCGACCAACGTGTTTTCACCGGTCCGCGCGGCCGAACAACACTCAATAGATCGCCGACTTTCACGCCGCTGTTCGATCCCGCGTTGATGTACACGACGTTGTTCTGGGAGTAAAGAAACTGCTCTTGCTCCTCAACGCCCCCGACGATCTTTCGGCTGGTGTCGATCGCGGACGACTGGACGTAGCCGGCGCAATAGATGTTGTTCCTTTCTGCTACACGCAGGGTTCGCGCTGTAGGAACTATGACCGTGGGCTGAGCCGCGGCGGACGCCACAAATATGGTAAAAGCTGCGAACACACCCGCAGCAACTCTTTTGCTAACGATTTGAAAACTCACGATTTTCTCCTTATTTCTTCGTGTGAATTTGATCAGAAGAGAATCCCGAAGAAGAGGCGAAGGATTCTGAAAAGATGGCAGTACGCCATTGGTTGGCCGTTAATATCGTACCCTTTCGGCTGAAAAGGCGTCAACAAAAATTTCCAATGTTAAACACAGGTCATATTTGTCATTGCTGATGGTTTCGCGTTCGTTGATCGTGGATGGCCCCTGATTCGTCGATGATCGGTGCTCGCCGGGTGGCGACACGAGTCGGAACCGGCTGTGGTAACAGCCGGGGCACGATTGGGGAGGGCGGACCTGGAATGAGCAGGCCCGGCTGTTACCACAGCCGGT
>DASUSJ010000271.1:0-7243 GCA_036375155.1 Pyrinomonadaceae bacterium | reverse complement strand
GATGCTCTCAAGTTCCGGAGCTGAAACTCGCACCCGGATCGGCGTGTGAGATTTCAGACGTTCGGTTGCGGATATTCTTAGCACCCCGTTCTGGACTTCGGTTCTTATGTACTGAAGAAGGTTCTCATCAGCAGCCACTTCGATTCCAAATTCCCTTCCGGCTGTTACCTCGACGTTGAAGACCCCGCCGACATCAAGTCCGCTAAAAGCACCAATATCGCGCGTTTCGGTCCCGGAAACCCCGGAACCCTGGACCGACTTACTGAACGAAATGTTGAAGATCCTTTCCGACGCTTTTCCGAACGAGAAGAGATTTGAGAACACCACACCAACTATAAGTGCAACGATAAAAATAAGAATTCCAAACTTTTTCATGATTTCCCTCCGCGAGAAGTGTTAGCTGATGAGAGGAAACGATTTTGTCGTTTGGAAAGTTCGGGAAAATTCTACTTGGCGTAGATGTAGAATTGAACGGCCTGGAGAATGCCGATAAAAAGGCCAAACAGGGCTCCGAAAAGCTCGATCGTGCGTAAATGCTCTTTTGCCACGGAGAGCACGAGGGCCTCTAGCTTCTCGGCCGGATAGGTCATTATCTTTTGCCGTACGACACCGCCGACGTCAAACTCCTTAATCGCATCTGGAAGTTTTTCCCTGATCGCAGAGATGATGGTGTCGGCAAACGTTTCGCTGGCTGTAAGTAGCTTCTCTTCCGAGATATTGTCGGATAAGCGGCCGATAGGTGCAGCCAGAAGGTTCTCGATCTGGGTTGCAAGCATGCCGTTAATTACCTTCGACGTGTCTTCTCGCGAAACGATACTTAAGAGCCCCTTCGACAGCATCGATTTGAGTTTGGTCTCCGACTCCGGATGCAGGGCCCGCATTATTGAGTCGATACTATGTGGACGGAATTGTGCGAGGGTGTCAGTCATATACGCAGACACATGTCGCATCATCTCGTCGCCTCGAAGCAGCGAAAGCACGGCCCTTGTTATTTGTTCCTTCAGCCGCTCGAGTTGGTCCGGATCGATCTTACCGAGCACATCCGGCAGAGGCCGTGCGAGAGCGCTGTCGATACTGGTTTCAATGAAGTTTCGAGCTTCCTCCGCGAAAAAATCGCCTTTGAGTGTTTCCTCTATCCTACGAGGCAGGCTTTCGTTTACCAAGTCGTCGACTTCACCCAGTAAATTCTCCCGCGAAACAAATATTTTCTTGAAGAACGGAAGCGCTTCGTAATAGCTGTGAACCTCGCGTTTGATCAGAGCTCCGATCTGGTTCCTCGTGCGCTCCGCGGCGGCGATCTCTGTTAGGTGATGGGCCATGGGAGCGATCTGCTCACCGGCTTTCTCTTTCAGAAGGAGAATCGCGTCAGGCGTAAACATCGCGCCGAGGGCAGTCGGAGTGTTGGCAAGATCGTCGAGTCGTCCGCTGATAAAAACACGTATCTTTTGTTCGAGCTCGGGGGACTTGATGGCCGACCTTATTCGCTCTTCCAGAAATCCGACGATCTTTTCGAAGGTCTCGTCGTCGACCACGGACGAAACTCGACGTGACAGAACTTCATCAACTCTCCGCTCGACAAAACCGGTGATCGTCGCGAGAGATTCTTCGCTTCTTAAGACATTCTCGATGTGCTCGGCGACTCGAAACTGCAACGACGTGATCGCCTCGAGTACTGGGGCGCGCAGGTTTGACGGAAGCGTTTCGATAAGCGAAGGGTAGTTCTGCGAGATGATCTCCTGCGTGTAGGAATCGATTACTCCGCGAATCTTCCGGCGAAGAAAATCCTTGCCGAGGAGTTCTTCCATGATCGTTTCCTGCGATACGAGTTCTTCACCAACGGCCTTGCCAATAGCACTCGCCAGACGGTCGCGATGGCGCGGTATCATCCCCTGCGGGAACAAAGTGAGTCCAAGAACTTTGAACGGCTGTCGCGGCCGGAAGAGCATCCGGACCGCAAGCCACGCCCCGGCGTAACCGTGTGCGGTTGCGAAAACGATCAGTAACCCGATTTGGACCCAGATGATCTTTAGGACCGGTGTGAAGAAATTTGAGATGTCGTTAAGAAATTCCATCTAACCGACAAGATCCGATCGTCACTGAAAATACGAAGCTCGCAATTAAAAGATCTGAAAACCCTTGGATCGTAAGCAAAATACCGAGAACTCTTCAAGCCATTCTCGCGTCACACTGTAGTTTTTCCACTGCTCGTCGTCGTCGCGGTGAAGCGTCATATCGTCGGGTTCATCGGTTATCCGTAGGTCCGCGAACATCCGCCCTCCCGCAGGCACTTTGGGTAGGACCGAATTCTTTATCGCCTCACCAATAGCGTGTGCATCGTCGGTGTCGACCTTGACTCCCGTGGCGTTGTAACCCATCTGCCGTATCTTTCCCTCACTGATAATATCGAGGCTTTTGATGATCTCGAGCGCGGCCTTCCAGCTCCATACATTTGCGCTGAATTGAAAGTTCTCGGAACCAAGGTCGTGAAGCGTAAAACTCATAGTTAAAAATTTACGACAAACCTGAGTTTGTCGAAAGGGCGGCTTCGAACGCCACTTACAGGAATTCGTTCACAAAAATGCTACCCATCGGCACAGGTGATAGTCAACGTCCTTATCCCGGACTATAATTTCCTTTCGTCGTTTATGAAACATCAAATTCCTTTTCGGATTGTCGTGAGTGAACCGCTGGCCGACGTTGTAATGGCTGTCCAGATTGGGCGGGACGACCTCCTTAGCCCGATAAAAGTGAGGCAGTCCGAGTTACGATTCGAGTTTGATGTGGATGTTAACTTGGACGGGGATGTTCCGAACTTTCTGGGTAAATTTGCTCAGGGACCCAAGCACTCGCGTTTTGTTTATCTGAGTTCGGGCCGGTATGCGCGGCAAGCGGACACATGCTGGGCACGTAGAGCAAAACTTCCGCTGACGATGATCACGCGGGAACAAATTCGCAAGGTACTTAATAAGCCCGGATCATGCCTGGAGACCGTGGTGCCCGGCATAGGTTCAGATGGCGGACCAACATGTGCAAGCGTGAAGGATATCGAATGGAAAGCGGTAGAGAAATGAACATTCCCGAGTATCTTTCCAGGATCGGAGTTAACGAAACGGATCTGACTCCAAGTGTCGCTGCACTGAGATCGTTGCAGCGCGCTCATCTGCTTTCTGTGCCCTTTGAGAACCTCGACATACATTGGAAAAGCCCGATAGTTCTCAACGTCGATAAATTCTATGAAAAGATCGTAACGGCTCGAAGAGGCGGGTTCTGCTACGAGCTGAACGGCCTCTTCGACGAACTGCTTCAGCATATCGGATATAAAACTAGACTCGTTTCCGCACGCGTATTCAACGGTTCCGGGCATGGTCCCGAGTTCGATCACGCAGCGATCATCGCGACCGTCGGGGATGAAGAATATCTCGTCGATGTCGGATTCGGCGCGTTTACGACCCAGCCATTAAGATTCGTGGTCGGGGAGAAACAACAGGATGAATCCGGGATCTTTACCATCCGGAAATATGACGACACCTATCTTGAGGTCGCAAAGCTGGATGATAGCATGTGGGTAAGCGAATACATTTTCAGAGACGTTCCTCGTCAACTATCGGAGTTCGCCGATATGTGCGACTTCCAGCAGCACTCGCCGGAATCACACTTTACGAAAGGAAAGCTCTGCTCGATCATGACTTCGGCAGGACGAAAGACATTGACTGATAAGAGTTTCATAGTTACGGAAAATGGAAGGAAAAAAGAAACGCCGGTAAACTCCGAGTCGGAATTTTATGATCTCCTGGCAGGAGAATTCGGTATCGCATTTCAACCGTCCTGATCTTATGTCGCAATCAATCTCATACGCTGACGCCGGTGTCTCGATCGATAACGCAAACCGCGCGGTCGCAAAGATCCGCGAATTTGCGCGAAGCACATTCAACGAACGAACCCTGACCGAGATCGGAAGTTTCGGCGGTATGTTCTCCGGTGCATTTCCGGAAATGTCCGATCCGATACTTGTTGCCTCTGCCGATGGAGTCGGAACGAAACTAAAGCTTGCATTCGAAAGCGGCATACACAACACCGTCGGAGCAGATCTAGTCAACCACTGTGTCAACGACATTCTTGTTCAGGGTGCACGGCCTCTGTTCTTTCTTGACTACTTTGCTACCGGAAAACTTCAGCCCGATGTGACTGCCTCGGTCGTGGAAGGAATGGCACACGCGTGCAAGGAGAACGGCTGCGTTCTGCTTGGCGGCGAGACGGCGGAGATGCCGGATTTTTACCCCCCGGGTGAGTACGATCTCGCGGGTTTCATCGTGGGTGTTGTCGATAAGTCGAAGGTTATCGACGGCAAATCGATCGCGCCGGGTGATGTGGTTCTCGGAATTCCGTCAAACGGTCTGCAGACGAATGGGTACTCACTCGCGAGAAAATTGTTTTTCGAAGTTGGTGGGTACAAGGCTGACACGTTGAGCGACGAGCTCGGCGAAACGGTTGGCGACGCGCTTATGAAAACTCATCAAAGTTTCCTGCCGCAGATCGGCCCGCTGCTTGATGCGGGTAAGATCAAAGGCTTGGCGCACATTACGGGCGGAGGCTTCCTCGAGAACATCCCACGTATATTGCCTGAAGGCGTTTCCGTTGAGATCAAACGGGGAACCTGGCCTGAGCTTCCCGTATTCGGCCTGATGCAACAGCTCGGGAATGTGTCGGATCACGAAATGTTTCGGACGTTCAATATGGGAGTTGGGATGATAGTCATGGCTTCGGCGAACGATGCGGAAGACCTCAAACAAGAATTGGGAATGTCCTACGAGATCGGCAAGGTAATCGAGGGAGAGAACAAGGTGGTCATCACGTAACCACGGAATACACGGAAAGTGCGGAGTCATTTCTGACCGGGGCTCTGTTGTCTGTGGCTTAAACGATGAAGATCGGCATTCTAATTTCCGGCCGGGGGTCGAATATGGTCGCACTCGTTGACGCAGTAAAGAGCAGCGAGATCCCTGGTTCGGAGGTCGCGGTCGTTATCAGTGACAAGGCAAACGCGGAGGGGCTTGCGAAGGCGCGTGAGCGCGGCGTCGAGACCGTCGTGATCGAACGACGCGGGCGCACGCGCGAAGAGCACGACACGGAAATAATTGCGGAGCTGCAGCGTCGTGGCGTCGAGTTGGTATGCCTCGCGGGTTACATGAGGCTGTTATCGAAAGAATTTGTTCACGCATTTGAGGATCGGATCGTGAATATCCACCCGAGCCTGCTTCCGTCGTTCCCCGGCCTCAACGTGCAGCAGCAGGCGATCGATCACGGTGTAAAGATATCGGGCTGCACTGTCCACTTTGTGAATGAAGATCTGGATGCCGGGCCGATCATCCTTCAACGGGCGGTTGAGGTTTTGGATGACGATACGGCCGAAACGCTCGCGGCACGGATCCTCGAGCAGGAGCACGGCGCGTACGTTGAGGCTGTTCGACAGATCGTCATGCGTGCTTCGCAAGCGTCTTCCCGGGGGTAACGGAAATATACAAATTTTATCTGTACGCTTCGGGCGGCAATGTTTTTCGGTTGTTCAACTACCGAGATGGCAACAACGAGTCGATTCGTCAAAACAGCCCGGGGATGGCGTTGCCTCGCAGGTGAACATTGATCCGAACACCATGGAATCGAAATCCGGGGTAACAGATCGTAGAAAATAAAGCTCTCGTAGTGAGCGACAGATCACTATATATTCTGTCGCTCACTACGCGAGCTCCTCGTCGTTTGGTGCCCGACCCCCAGCTGACGCTGGGGGCTTTACGCTTACGCTCGCATACGCGAGCTTCAGGCAGGTTGACCTACGTGACGAAGGTGAGTTCATAACCGGCCCGCCACCTCATACTCCGGTTTCGAAACACCCATCAACCATTTGTCGAACCAACCGACGATGTGCTGCAGACGTTCGACGCGATGCCAGGGTTGACCAGAGCGGGAAAGCTCATGACCCTCGTTCGGGAAGCGGACCATTACGGTCGGGATCTTTCGGTACTTCAGCGCCCGAAACAATTCCTCGCCGCCGGCCCCGGGCGGAGTGCGATGGTCGGCCTCGCCAAGTATGAACATCATCGGTGTTTTGATCTTGTTCACGAAAGTTATTGCCGATCGGTTTCGAAACCCTTCCGTATCTTCGAAGGGAGCGCCCTTGAACCAACTTGGCTGAAAGAGTGTGAAGTCTGCCGAATACCACCACGCGGCCCAATCTGAAATATCCCGCTGCGACACCGCCGCCGCGAACCGGTCGGTCTTTGTTACGGCCCAGTTCGTCAACACACCGCCGCCGGATCCACCGGTGATCCCGAGCTTCGTCTCGTCGATGTAGCCGCGTTTTATAACTTCGTCAACGGCTAACATCAGGTCGTGATGATCGTCGCCGGGATACTTGTGCTGGATGATGTTGCCGAACTCCTGGCCGTAACTCGTCGAGCCGCGCGGGTTCGGATACACGACGACATAACCCTTCGCCGCCATCCACTGAAACTCGTGGTCGAAGACGTAACCGTACGCCGCGTGCGGGCCGCCGTGGATATTCAGGATTAGGGGATATTTCTTCTTCGGGTCAAAATCGGGCGGTTTCTGTACCCAGGTATGGACCCGCCTGCCATCAAAGCTCGTGTACCAGATCTCATCGGGCTCGGTCAGGTTTAGCTTCGAGAAGAGAGGTTCGTTGAGTCGGGTCAACTGTCTCGCGTTCGCGCCATTTCGATCGGAAACATACAGGTCGGTGATCCGCGTTGGCGTCGAGATTGTGTAAACAAGCTTCGTTCCATCCCTAGAGGCGCGAAAGGTCATCACCGCCTGATCGCCCTTTGTGATCTCGGTGAGTGTGCCTGACTGGGCATCGAATGATGCAAGATTCGCTCTGCCCTCCTTCGCATACCGTTCTATGATCGCCCGGCCATCCGCAGTCCAGGTTGGAGCTGACCCGCCGGCGGCACGTGGAGCGGCCTGGTCACCCGTCAAACTCGCACCTATATCGAAATCAAAACTTGCTGTGAGGTTTTTCGGTTTTGCATTCGGCTCGATATCCATAACCCAAAGATCCGGCTGGGTGTAAGAATTGACCGGGGTGTGAGCGACCGAGGCGTTGAACGCGACCCGTTTGCCATCGGGGCTCAAGCTCATCTGTCCGACGCCCATGTCGACCCGGGCCAGTAGCGTGCTTTGTCCGCCTCCGATCGGTATGGAATGGATCTCGGTTTTTGGCGTCGAGTAA
>DASUSJ010000270.1:0-10696 GCA_036375155.1 Pyrinomonadaceae bacterium | reverse complement strand
GCAGGGAGTGGAGATGGTGATGCCGGGTGACAACATCCAGATGGAGATCGAGCTGATCGCCCCGATCGCGATGGAGAAAGGACTCCGCTTCGCGATCCGCGAAGGCGGCCGCACGGTTGGTGCCGGCACGGTTTCGGAAGTGGTTGAATAGGAAAGTTCGTTGATCGTTGTTCGTGGTTCGTTGTAAGGAGCGACCACGAACAACTAGCAACGAACAACGAACGATTATGTTGAACGAAAAAATTCGCATCAAGCTGAAAGCCTACGATCATCGCGTGCTCGATCAATCGACCCAGGAGATCGTCGATACGGCAAAGCGGACGGGAGCGAGGATCGCGGGGCCTATCCCCCTTCCGACGATCAAGAACAAGTGGACGGTTCTCCGTTCGCCGCACGTCGATAAGAAATCGCGCGAGCAGTTCGAGATCAGAACGCACAAACGCCTGATGGACATTCTCGATCCGACGGCCGAAACGGTCGACGCTCTGATGCGGCTTGATCTGCCGGCCGGCGTCGATGTGGAGATCAAGGCTTTTGGCAAAAGTTAGTTCGTGGTTCGTTGTTCGTGGTTCGTTGCTCGTGTCAATAGCTTGGGCAAGCCGCCACGAACAGCGAACAACCAACGACGAACAAATAAGATTATGATTAGCGGAATCATTGGTAGAAAAGTCGGAATGACGCAGATCTTTGCCGAGGATGGAACGGTAACACCCGTAACCGTCATCAAGGCCGGACCCTGCGTTGTGGTGCAAACGAAAAGCGCCGCCGGACGCGACGGGTACAACGCCGTACAGCTCGGACTTGTCGAGGACAATCCGATCCGTTTGAAGAACGTGACAAAGCCTCTGCGAGGTCATTTTGAAAAGACCGGTGGCGGTGTTCCTCCGACCCGAATCCTGAAAGAGATTCGCCTTGCTGGCGAGCCCGAAGCTTCTATCGGCGACCAGGTTAAGGTTGACGTCTTTGCGGACGGTGACAAGGTCGAAGTGGTTGGTCGCTCGAAAGGACGCGGCTTCGCGGGTACCGTCAAGCGTCACCATTTCGCACGCGGCCCTGAGTCGCACGGTTCGATGAACGTTCGCAAACCGGGTTCGATCGGACAGTCCGCTTATCCGTCCCGTGTCATCAAAGGGACCCGTTCGTCCGGCCATATGGGTGACGAACGCGTAACAGTTAAAGGTTTGACCATCGCTCGTGTTGATGCAGAGAACAATCTGTTGATGGTTCGCGGGGCGGTGCCGGGAGCCAACGGAAGTTTGGTTGTTGTTAAGAAAAGTTAGAGCGGGCGATTTATCGCTGAGGATGGGCTGAAGCCCGTACTCTGAGCAGGAGAAGAGTATGCCTACCGTGAAGGTTCGCAATTTGAAGAATAAAGAAGTCGGGGAAGTCAGCCTCGCCGACGCCGTGTTCGGCGTCGAGCTTAATGAGGCGTTGATCCACGCTGCCTTGATGAATTATCAGGCGAATGGCCGTCAGGGGACGTCCGCGACGAAAACTCGCGGCAATGTTTCCGGTTCGGGACGCAAGCTCTGGAAGCAGAAAGGTACGGGCCGCGCTCGTATCGCGAGTTTGCGCTCGCCCTTGTGGAAAGGCGGCGGTAACGTACATGGGCCCCAGCCCCGCGATTGGTCGTACAAGATGCCGAAGAAGATGCGGCGTGGTGCCCTGCGGTCGGCTCTATCGGAACGACTTCGCGAAGGGAATCTGATCATCGTCGACGAATTCGGATTCAAGACACCGAAGACGAAAGATTTTCTCGAAGCAGTAGGAGCGCTTGGGTTGATCGAGAAGCGCAAGCGGGCAAAAACATTGATCGTCGATTCGCTCGATAACGCCAATTTGGTTTTGTCCTCGCGAAACGTAGAGAAGACGAAGGTCACAAACAGTTTCGGACTTAATATCTACGATCTGCTCTATCACGAAAAACTGCTTATCTCGAAAGCGGCTGTTGAAGAACTCAACCAGTTGCTCGATCCGAGGACTGAGAACGGAAAGGAAGAAGCGGTCGAAGAAAAGCCGAAAGCGAAGCAGGCCGCGAAGCCCAAGGCCGAAGCCGCCGACAAAGCTGACGCGCCTAAGAAAGCAGCCAAGCCGAAGGCAGAAAAGACAGCTGACGAGGCTACTCCGAAAAAAGAGGCCAAGCCGAAAGCTGTAAAGAAGGAGGCGACGGAAGATGAGTAAGTTTACAGTTTGGGACATTCTGAAGTCGCCGGTCGTGACCGAAAAGAGCGTCATCCTCAAAGAGGATTCGACCGACGAGAACAGCGGTCGGAAGACCGGGCAGGTTCTGACTTTTCGCGTTGAGCGAACCGCCGGAAAGCTGGACATCAAGAAAGCGGTCGAAGAGATCTTCAACGTAAAGGTCGCGAGCGTCCGTACCGTCCAGTACGAGGGCAAGATGAAAAAGCGTGGCCGTCAGGAAGGACGTCGGCCGAATTGGAAAAAGGCATACGTCACGTTACGGAAGGGCGAGCCGATGGTCGATTACGCGGAAGCTATCTGATTTTAGATTTTAGATTTTGGATTTTGGATTGGTCGTACGGCCAACTCCTCGATCCAAAATCCAAGATCCAAAATCCAAAATGGGATTATGGGAATCAAGAGATTAAAACCGACATCACCGGCACGACGCTATCAGACGTATCTGACGCGCGACGAGTTGACGCCGGGAGCAACCCCCGAGAAGTCGTTGCTCGAGCCGAAAAAGCGAATTTCCGGACGCAATAGTGACGGGCGTATCACGATCCGTCGCCGCGGCGGCGGCCACAAGCGTTTCTATCGCATAATCGATTTCAAGCGTGACAAGGCCGGCATCCCCGGCAGGGTTTCGCAGATCGAGTACGATCCGAACCGTTCGGCACACATCGCGCTGATCACTTATCTGGACGGAGAAAAGCGTTACATCCTTGCACCTGTAGGATTGAAAGTTAATACGACGATCCTGAGCGGGGAAGAAGCGGATATCCTGCCTGGAAATGCTTTGCCGATCAAGAACATTCCGCTCGGAACGGAGGTTCACAACATCGAGCTTCGCCCGGGAAAAGGCGGACAGATGGTCCGCTCAGCGGGCGGCTTCGCCCAGATCATCGCGAAGGAAGGCGATTATGCACAGCTTCGCATGCCGTCGGGCGAGGTTCGGAAGGTCCCTGTCGTCTGCTATGCGACGGTAGGCCAGGTGGGCAATACCGAACACGAGAACGTTTCGCTTGGTAAAGCGGGACGGAACCGCTGGTTGGGTAAGCGACCCAAAGTTCGCGGCGTCGCGATGAACCCTGTCGATCACCCGCACGGTGGCGGTGAAGGCAAAACATCGGGCGGACGTCACCCGGTAACGCCGTGGGGACAGCCGACGCGCGGTTACAAGACACGGCGGAACAAGCGCACGAGTAACATGATCGTGAAAGACAGAAGAAGGAAATAATCGATTTTAGATTTTAGATTTTGGATTTTAGATTGGTCATTCGGCCACGCTTCAATCCAAAATCCAAAATCCAAAATCCAAAAATGGAAATATGCCTCGTTCATTAAAAAAAGGTCCGTTTATCGACCTGAGCATTTCGAAGCAGTTGCGACGTATAGCCGATACAGGCAAGAAGCCACCTGCGATCAAGACCTGGTCGCGACGTTCGACTATCACTCCGGAAATGGTCGGATTGACATTCGGCGTGCACAACGGCAAGCGTCACATTCCGGTGTTTGTCACGGAGAACATGGTCGGACATAAGCTGGGCGAGTTCTCGCCGACGCGTATGTTCAAGGGGCACCCGGGGACGAAAGCGGAGAAGATGGCCAAGAGGAAATAGCATTTTAGATCTTGGATTTTGGATTTTGGACTGGCCGTGCGGCCAACTCCTCAATCCAAAATCCAAAATCCAAAATCCAAAATGGGAATATGGAAGCGATAGCAAAGACAAAACATCTAAAGGGTAGTCCGCGAAAGGCTCGCCTCGTCATCGATTTGATCCGTGGCCAGAACGTTTCGCGAGCGCTTGCGATCCTTAAGTTTACTGACAAGCGTGCAGCTGACCCGATCGCGAAATGTCTTAATTCGGCGATCGCGAACGCGACCTATGCGGCGGAGCAGCAGAATATCGCCATCGATCCGGATGGATTGTGGGTGAAGTCTTGCTACGTCGATATGGGGCCGACAAAGAATCGGCGCCGTATGCGTCCCGCACCGCAGGGCCGTGCGTATCGCGAGCAGCGTCACTATTGCCACATCACCATCCAGGTGACCAGCGAAGAGCAGGCGAAGAGCGAGAAAGAGTTAAAGGCGGAAGCAGCCAGAGCGAAGAGGGCCGCGGCCAAGAAAGCAGAAGGCGGCGAGAAGAAGGCGAAGGCACCGGCGAAGAAAGCTTCTCCGAAGAAGGCGAAGGCTGAAAAGGCAGAGGCGGAAGAAATCGTCGAGAAGCGTAGCCCGTCTGAAGTGGCTGAAGCTGTAGAGGCAAAAAGCGAAGCAGAAGTTGCGGATGCAAAGAACGTCGAGACACAGACGACCGCAGCCCTGAACGAGACGAAACCGGCTGACGAAAAGCAGCAGGACATAAACGAAGAGTTGGAGAGACAGTAAGAGAGTGCGGATTGCGGAATGCGGACTGCGGAGAAACCTCCAAAATCCAAAATCCAAAATCCAAAATGGAGAATATGGGACAGAAAGTTCATCCATACGGATTCCGGGTCGGGTATAACAAGGACTGGCACTCGCACTGGTTCGCCAAGCACGAGTTCGCCAAGTATCTTGCGGAAGACCTCAGGCTCAAGCGCGAACTTAAAAGGCGATTCAGCGGCGGCGGCGTCTCGCATATCGACATAGAGCGTGCGGCGACGCGACTGAAGATCATCATCTACACCTCTCGTCCGGGCATTATCATCGGCCGAAAGGGTTCGGAGATCGAAAAGCTTCGCGAAGATCTGTCGCGCAAGACCGGCCGCGAGGTACTGATCTCGATCCAGGAGATCCGTCACCCGGAGCTGAACGCGCAGCTTCAAGCAGAGAAGATCGCGCAGCAGCTTGAGAAACGAATTGCATTCCGTCGTGCTATGAAAAAGACGATGGAAGAGTCGCAGCGTTTCGGGGCCCAGGGGATCAAGGTCATGATCGCCGGCCGCCTGAACGGTGCTGAGATAGCCCGCACAGAATGGTCGCTGCAGGGACGTCTGCCTTTGCATACGCTTCGCGCTGATATCGACTATGGGTTTGCGGAAGCATTGACCACGTTCGGGATTATCGGGGTAAAAGTCTGGATCTATCGGGGTGAGATCCTCGATCCCAAGGCGTCGATGGCGCGGGGTACGACGACCGATCCGATGAACGAAGTGAAGGTCGAGCGCGGAGCCCGGAGGGGGCCGCGGCGGGACGACCGGGGCGACAGGGGAAGATAGGTGGGTTCGTTGTTCGTGGTTGGTTGTTCGTTGTGAACTCGGCCAGGAAGCAACGAACAATGCACGACGAACAACGAACGAGGTTTGAGCTATGTTAATGCCGAAAAAGGTCAAGCACCGAAGAGTCATGAAAGGACGCATGCGCGGAAAAGCGACGCGCGGCGAGAACCTGAACTTTGGTGACTTCGGACTGAAGACATTGGAAGCGGGTTGGATCACGGATCGCCAGATCGAGGCAGCACGTATCGCGATGACGCGGCACGTCAAACGCGGCGGCAAGATCTGGATACGTATGTTCCCGGACAAGCCGATTACCAAGAAACCGGCGGAAACTCGTATGGGTTCCGGCAAAGGAGCGCCTGATCACTGGGTCGCGGTCGTAAAACCCGGCCGTGTTCTGTATGAGATCCAGGGCGTCGATGAAACTTTGGCGCGTGAAGCAATGAAGCTGGCCGCTCAAAAGCTTCCGATCAAGACGAAGTTCGTCTC
Organism: Pyrinomonadaceae bacterium; assembly: GCA_036375155.1. Lineage (GTDB taxonomy): Bacteria > Acidobacteriota > Blastocatellia > Pyrinomonadales > Pyrinomonadaceae > OLB17. The sequence goes on along the minus strand of DASUSJ010000270.1, from coordinate 4,825 downwards.
GCGTGCCGACCTGGAAGGAGGCGTTGTTTAAGTATGAAGCGAAAGGAACAGATCGATCAGCTGCGAGACATGAGTCTTCAGGAGCTCAACGATCAGGCAGACGCACTTAAGGAATCGCTTTTCCGTCTCAAGTTTCGGAAAACGCTCGGCGTGGGTGACACGATCAAGGACATCCGCCGTGAGAAAAGGACTCTGGCGCGCGTGCACACGCTGATCGGCGAAAAAGCGAACGCGGAAAAGAAGGCTAACTAAAGCAAATGGTAACCAAGAAAAAGACAGACGAAGCTGAAGACAGCGTCAAAGCAGAGGATTCGGTCGAGGCAGCGGTAGAGACGGAAACGGGTGCCGAGGTAAAAACCGAGGCTGCGAATGAAGCGCCGAAGAAAGCTACGAAACGTGCGAAAACCGCCAAGGCTGGGACGACCGAGACACCCGGTGAGGGAACGGATCAAACGGCCAGGCGAGGCAAGCGAGCGGAAAAGATCGGTGTGGTAGCGTCGGACAAGATGACAAAGACGGTCGTTGTCCGCGTCGACCGCCTCGTAAAGCATCCGATCTATCGTAAGTACGTTCGAAAGCGCAAGAAATTCATGGCTCACGACGAGATGGGGTCAAAGATCGGCGACAAGGTTCGGATCGTAGAGACGCGACCGCTGTCGGCCCGGAAACGCTGGCGCGTCGTGGAGATCATTCAAAAGGCGGAATTGTAGTTAGCGGTCAGCATTCAGCAATCAGCGTTATTCGACTGACAACTGACAACTGACAACTGGAGAAAGATATGATTCAGATGCAGACCTCTCTGGCGGTCGCGGATAATTCGGGAGCGAAACGTGTTGTGATGATCATGCCGATCGGCGGCTCGACCAGCAAGATCGCGCGGCTCGGTGACAAGATCAAGGTCACCGTCAAGGAAGCAGCACCGGATGGCACTGCAAAGAAGGGCAAGGTTTATAACGCCGTGATCGTTCGGACCCGCAAGGAGATCCGCCGGAAAGACGGAACCTATATCCGCTTTGACGAAAACGCAGCGGTTCTTATCAAGGATGATGGGACGCCGGTCGGAACGCGTGTGTTCGGGCCGGTCGCCCGTGAGCTTCGAGAAAAGAACTTCATGAAGATAGTGTCGTTGGCACCAGAGGTTATTTAGACTACGGTTCGTTGTTCGTAGTTCGTTGTTCGTTGATGGGAAACGAGCCACGAACGATGAACAACGAACGACGAACGAAAATGAAAACGGTTAAGACAGGGACAGTAAATAGCAAGATCAAGCGCGGAGACCAGGTCGTTTTTATTGCCGGCAAAGAATACGCCCGCTACGACAGCGCCGGCAAGCGTCAGCCGTACCGCGGAAAGGTTATCGCCGTCGATGCACGCAACGGAAAGGTCAAGGTCGAAGGCGCGATGCTCGTCAAACGACATCAGAAGCCGGTTCCGCAACTCAATCGCGAAGGCGGTATCAAAGAGCAGGAAGCGTGGGTTGATGTTTCTAACGTAGCTCTTATCGATCCTGACACGGGAAAACCGACGCGCGTGAAGATCGAGGTCCGGGACGGAAAGAAAGTTCGCGTCGCCAGGAGCGGAAAGGTCATCCCGATCGCCAACGTATTCGGCAAGAAAGAGCCGAAGAAAGATAAGGAAGAGAAAGCTGAAGAATAGTTATTTGCGATTTGGATTCGCGATTGCTGAAATCAATCGAAAATCGAAGATCGAAGATCAAAACGATGGCTAGATTAAAGGACAAGTACAAGAACGAGATCGCCGGGGCTCTTGCGAAAGAGTTTGATATCAAGAATCCGATGGCGGTCCCGCGTATCGAAAAGATCGTTGTGAATATGGGACTTGGCGAAGCCAGTGCCAATGCAAAGATCCTCGATGTGGCGAGCGAAGAAATGAAGGCGATCACGGGCCAGAAACCCGTCATCACAAAAGCCAAGAAATCGATCGCCGCGTTCAAGCTGCGTCAGGGAATGTCTATCGGCACCATGGTCACGCTTCGCGGAGACCGCATGTACGAATTCCTAGATCGCTTGATCTCGGTAGCCCTGCCTCGCGTACGCGATTTTCGCGGAATATCGGGGAAGGCTTTTGACGGACGAGGTAATTACACACTCGGTATTCGCGAGCAGTTGATCTTCCCGGAGATCGACTTCAACAAGGTGGACAAAACCCGCGGCATGAACATTTCGATCGTTACGACGGCTAAGAATGACGATCAGGCGCGCTCGCTTTTGAAGGCGTTGGGAATGCCCTTCAGGCAATAGTCTCTCGTCCCAAATAGCCCCAAGTCCCCAAGTAGGACTTGTGGTCATAGACTTGGGACGTGGGACTCTTGGGACTAGAGACTAAGAGGTTTATGGCAAAGATCAGCAAAGTAGTAAAAAACGAAAAGCGTAAGCGCACGGCGTCCCTTTGGGCCGAACGTCGCGCCGCAGCCAAGAAGATCATCAACAACCCGAAATCGACCGCAGAGGAAGTCGACGCAGCGGTCGTGCTGCTGCAGAAGATGCCCAGGGACGGCAGCCCGATCCGCGTTCGCAATCGCTGTTCACAGTCGGGCCGGACGCGGGGATACCTTCGCAAATTCGGCGTCTCGCGCATCGCTCTTCGCGAACTGGCTCTGCAGGGACAAATACCCGGGGTTGTTAAATCGAGCTGGTGATTCGATTGGGATTGCGATTTCGGAATGCGGATTTCTTGCATTCACGGTGCAATCCATTTCAGACGGTTTGAGAGTATTCGGACGGAGTCAGGAGTAAAGGATATCGCCAGACGAAAATCCGCAATCCGAAATCCCAATTCCGAAATTGATTAACGGAGTTAAGAAGAATGACAGATCCAATAGCCGACATGCTTACACGAATTCGCAACGCGATCGCTGCGAATCATCCGCGTGTAGATATTCCAGGTTCAAAGCTGAAGCTGGAAGTCGCGAGAATTCTGAAGGAAGAAGGTTACATAAACAGCTTTACGACCAAGGGCGATCCGCCTAAGTATGCGATTCGGATCTTTCTCCGCTATGACGCGAAGGGAGCGTCATCGATAACGCATCTTTCGCGCGTTTCGCGGCCGGGCCGACGCGTCTATGTCGGCGCGGGCGAGATCCCAAAGGTACTTGGCGGCTACGGTGTAAATATAGTTTCGACGTCGCGCGGCCTGATGAGCGGCAAGAAAGCTCGTGCCGAAAATGTAGGCGGAGAGATTTTGGCGGAAGTGTATTAGGAGATTTTGGATTTTCGATTGCTCCGAGGGCACGAATCCGAAATCCAAAAACAAAAGTTATGTCCAGAGTAGGAAAAAAACCGATTACGATCCCGAGCGGCGTCACCGTGACGATCGGGGATTCGCAACTCGAAGTAAAAGGGCCGAAGGGAGTGCTGAGCACACCGGTCCCGAATGGGGTCACATTCAAGCAGGAAGACGGTGCACTGGTCGCGGAACGGGCGGACGACAGTTATAAGGCCTTTCACGGCCTGGCTCGCGCTCTCGCTAATAGCGCGGTCGTCGGCGTAACGGAAGGTTTTGAAAAGAAACTGGACGTTGTGGGAGTGGGTTACAAGGCCGATGTCCAGGGCAAGAAAATTGTTTTCTCGCTTGGGTATTCTCACCCGATCGAATACGTGCTTCCCGAAGGCATCGAGGCGAAGACCGAACGCGTAAATACAAAGACGACGATCAATCAATACCAGTTGACGATCACGCTGTCGGGAATCGACAAGCAGAAGCTTGGACAGGTTGCCGCCGAGTTGAATCGCTTGCGGAAGCCGGACGCGTACAAAGGAAAGGGTGTCCGATACTCCGACAAGTATTACAAGTTGAAGCCGGGCAAGACCGGTAAGTAGTCTGATTTTAGATTTGAGGTTTTGGATTTTAGATTGCCCTCCGGTGTCACGACCGGTCCAAAACCGGAAATCCGAAATCCAAAATTGAGATATGGCACAGAAGAGTAAAGCAGAAATTCGGCGAGGTGTTCACAGCCGCATCAGGAAGAAGGTGCGCGGCTCGGCCGAGCGGCCGCGGCTGGCTGTGTTTCGCAGCCTGAATCACATCTACGCACAGCTTATCGATGACGATAGTGGTCGCACGCTCGCCACTGCATCGACGACCGAGAAGGCGCTTGGGACGGCTAGCGGAGGGAATATCGCCGCCGCGCAGCAGGTCGGAAAGGCGATCGCGGAGCGTGCTCAGGCGGCGGGCGTCTCGAGGGTGGTCTTTGATCGCGGAGGCTATGTTTATCACGGACGCGTCAAGGCACTGCTCGATGCTACCCGTGAGGCTGGTTTGAATAAGGACGAGGCTAGCGAGAAGCCTGTAAAGGAAGATAATGGCAACTAAGACTAAGCAGAAGGTATCGCCGAGCGGATTGATCCTCAAAGATCAGCTTATCTCGATCAATCGCGTGACGAAGGTTGTAAAGGGTGGTAAGAACATGTCGTTCGCGGCACTCGTTGTTGTGGGCGACGAGGCGGGGCACGTCGGCTTCGGGACCGGCAAAGCCAAGGAAGTTCCGAACGCGATCAAGAAGGCTGTTGAAGCGGCCAAGAACAATCTCATTCGCGTTCCTCTGATCGACGGCACTCTGCCGCATGAGCTTATCGGTGAATACGGTGCGGGAAGGGTCTTGCTTAAGCCCGCGGCCGAGGGAACCGGTGTGATCGCCGGCGGAGCGGTACGCGCGGTGCTTCAGTCGCTCGGGGTGCACAACGTCCGGACGAAAATTCTCGGATCGAACAATAATCACAACGTCGTGCGTGCGACCTTCGACGGCCTGATGCGAATGAAGGACCCGCTCGAGGTTGCGAGGCTGCGAGGAAAGGCGGTCGAAGAA
>DASUSJ010000269.1:0-4562 GCA_036375155.1 Pyrinomonadaceae bacterium | reverse complement strand
GAGATCGACGATTCGCGACCGAAATTTTATCAGCTCGAGATGCTTCCTTATCCGTCGGGGAACCTGCACATGGGACACGTGCGCAACTATACGGCTGGTGACGTGGTGGCCTGGTTCAAGCGATTGAAGGGATTCAATGTGCTTCACCCGATCGGCTGGGATTCGTTCGGTCAGCCCGCCGAAGACGCTGCGATCAAGCGCGGCGTGAATCCGCGCCTTTGGACCGAAGACAATATCGTCTCGATGCGAGGCCAGCTCGAACGGCTTGGCGTGAGTTACGACTGGCGCCGACAGATGGCCGCCCACCGGCCGGAGTATTACAAGTTCGACCAATGGTTCTTTCTGAAGATGTATGAGATGGGTCTCGCTTACAAGAAGATGACCCAGGTCAACTGGTGCGAATACGATCAGGCCACGCTTTCGAACGAGCAGGCGAGTGGCGGGCTTTGCTGGCGCTGCGGAAACCCGGTCACGAAAAAGAATCTGGAACAGTGGTTTCTGAAGACGACCGCTTATGCGGACGAGCTCCTGGATGGGTTGGATGAGATCGAATCTGGGTGGCCCCCCGCAGTTGTCAAACGGCAGCGTGACTGGATCGGGCGTTCCGAAGGCGCTTATGTGGATTTCGAAGTTTTGACTCCCGGCCTGAGCCCGCAGCGGCATGGCGGAGAAACTCGAAACCTCGTACGGGTCTTCACAACCCGCATCGATACGATCTACGGCGCCAACGCGATCGTGATCGCCGCAGAACATCCGATCGCTGAAAAATTCCGCGACGAGTTTTCCGACGCGGTGCGGGTGAAGATCGATTCGATCCACGAGGAAAAGCTGAAACCGACCGATTACGAAACTGAGATCGAAAAGGACGGTATCGACACCGGCCTGAAAGCCGTTAACCCGTTCAGCGGCGAAGAACTGCCGGTGTGGATCGGAAATTACGTGATGATGGAATACGGCACGGGAGCCGTGATGAGTGTTCCGGGGCACGACGAACGCGATTTTGAGTTTGCGAAGAAGTTTGGACTCCCGGTTAAGCCCGTTATCACCGTTCAGAATTCCGACTCTGGCCCGTCCGAACGCGATGAATCGCGCACTCTGAGCGAGCCGCTCACCGATTATGGTGTGATGATCAACTCTGGCGAGTGGACCGGCACAACAACCGAGGAAGCAAAAGTGAAGATGGCCGAATTCGCCCGTGAAAAGGGTTTCGGTGAACTCGCGACGACGTATCGGATTCGCGACTGGGGTATCTCGCGTCAGCGATTCTGGGGTTCGCCGATCCCGATCGTCTATTGCGATTCGTGCGGCGTGGTCCCCGAAAAATTCGAAAATCTTCCGGTCGAACTGCCTGACACTGCGCCGTTTACCGGCACGGGAGAATCGCCTCTGGCAAAGGTGCCGGAGTTTTACGAAACCAAATGTCCGAACTGCGAAGGTCCGGCTCATCGCGAGACGGACACGATGGACACGTTCGTCGATTCGTCCTGGTACTTCTTCCGCTACACCGACCCGACGAACGAGATCCTGCCATTCTCGGAAGACGTTGCAGCTTACTGGACCCCGGTCGATCAATACATCGGCGGTGACGATCACGCTGTGATGCATCTGATCTACACGCGATTCTGGACGAAGGTGATGCGCGATATCGGATTGGTCAAGTTCGACGAGCCTGTCAAACGGCTTCTGACGCAAGGAATGGTCGTTGGAGAAACTTTTTTCGATGACGAAAGCGGGAAGCGGGTCTACTATCCGCCGGATACTGTCGAGGTGACCCGTGACGCGAAGGGAAAGATCACCGAGGCGCGATCGACCGATGGCAAACGGTTAAAGCATGCGATCGAGCGGATGTCTAAATCGAAAGGCAACGGCGTCGATCCAGATGAGATGGTCGACATCTACGGTGCCGACGCGGCGCGACTTTTCATCATGTTCGCCGCTCCGATCGAGCATGAGTTGGTTTGGAATGAAGCCGGCATCGAAGGCGCTGTACGTTTCCTGCAGCGCGTGTGGCGACTTGTGCTGAAGTGGAAGGATGCTTTGGGACGTACCGCGACTGCGGCCGAGGAGCCGGCGGAACGAACGAGACAACTGAGACGTAAGACCCATCAAACGATCAAGCGTGTGACCGACAGCCTCGAATCGTTGCAGTTCAACACGCCGGTCGCTGCTCTTATGGAGCTTACAAACGCGATCAGCGACTTCGAAGTTGATCCTGTGGAGGCAAACGAAGATGAGCGCCACGCGATTCGCGAGGCGATGACGGGATTGACGCTGATGCTGATGCCGTTCTCACCGCATGTTTCCGAGGAGATCTTCAGCATTTTGGTCGGTAACGAACATGGCGCGATCGCAAATGGTGCGAGGTTTCCTGAATACGACGCATCGCTGGCGAAAGCCGACGAAATTGAGATCCCGGTGCAGGTTAACGGGAAGCTGCGGTCGCGAATATTCGCCGCCCCGGAGTCGGCCAACGATCAACTGCAGGCACTGGCACTCGAGGACGAGAAGATCTCTGAACTGGTCGCGGGCAAGGATGTGGTCAAGATAATCGTCGTGCCCGCGAGACTCGTAAATATCGTCGTGCGTGGCTGAAACACGGCCCAAGCGTTACGGTAATAACCTTGCTTGAAAGGGGCAAAGAAACTAGAATAATCGTGCTTTAACAGCAAAATGCCACCCAAAGTGTGTCTAAGATACTGACCCGATTTTTTCTCACGCGCTTGGTTTTTGTTTGAACGTGAATGAAGGAATGCCAGCTTTGTAAGAACTGCTATACCGACGACGTGGCGACGTGCCCGAGCGATGGAATGCCGACGATGCACACCATTGCCGGCGAGCCCGTTCTCGAAGGCAAGTACCATCTCGAATGCCGGCTTGGGCAGGGCGGTATGGGGGTCGTTTACAAGGCGCGACACGCATACCTGAAGACGCAACTCGCGATAAAGATCATCCTGCCGGATCTCGTCGGCAACGACCCGCAGCTCGTCACCCGCTTTCGACAGGAAGCACTCGCCGCGGCAGCTATCCGTCACCAGAATGTTGTAGCGGTCACCGATTACGGAGTCATTAATGGAACGCTCCCATTTCTTGTTATGGAGTACGTTGAAGGCGAATCGCTTCACGATCTCCTGGCACGAGAAAAGATTCTGCAGCCAGAGCGGGCGCTCGAACTGATGGCGGCGATCTGTGCCGGTGTCGGCGCCGCCCATCATCAGGGCATCGTCCACCGCGATCTCAAGCCGCTCAATATCATGATCTGCAGCGACAAGCCGCACTTGTCGCAGGCGGTAAAGATCCTCGACTTCGGCCTTGCGAAGATCAAATCAGGAGAATTGCTGGGGTCATTTATTCAGGCCCAGACGACCGGGCTCATGGGTTCGCCTTATTACATGGCTCCGGAGCAATGGGCAGATGACGAACCGGATTCGCGTTCCGACATCTATAGTTTGGGCGTGATGTTGTACCAGATGCTTGCGGGCGACGTTCCGTTCAAGGGATCGTCGATCCCGGCCATCATGAAGAAGCACGTCAGCGATCCGGCACCGCGATTCAGCGAGCTGGGCGTAACGATCTCACCGGAGATCGAGGCGGCGGTTCTGCATACTCTGCAGAAAGAAAAGGAAAAGAGAACGCCTTCGGTCGAGGTTTTGATAAGTGAGCTTCGCGACGCTATTTACCCTCCGCAGATCGGGATCCATACAACGTCCGGCCGGGGAGCTTTGCCCGTGTCGACGCTCAGCGTTCACACGCGTCCACCGCAATCGCAGGTTTTCATCGATAACGTTCCGGTTGGGAACAGCCGCGACGACGGTTGGCTTTTGCTCGAAGGTATCCAGAGCGGCAACCACCATCTTCGCGTTAGCCACGACGGATTTCAGGACTGGTTTGGCGACGTAGTATGTGACGGAAAGCCCGCGCAGATCGTTGCAGATCTCCGTGTAAAAGGAGAGCCGATTCCGCAATCGGCCGTGGTTCGGCATTTTTCGCCGCGTCCTGCTGAGACACATATCTCGCATGCGGAGATGCAAAAGACTGCTATCCATAACCGGGACACCGGCCCCCAGAGTATCGGGGTAGAGTCGCAGCCACCAAAGAAACGTTTCTTTTCCCCGTTGGTTCTGGGCGTACTCGGAGTGCTGCTCTTGTTCGGAATCGGCGCCGCGGCTTTGGGCGGCGCGTACTTCATGGGACTGATTCCGAAGATCGGCGGCCCGGTGGTTAGTCCGACGGCCGATAATGTAACGCCGACACCGGCTCCCGAAACTCCACCGGCGGCAAAGGCAGAAATGGCCGCGATACCGGGCGGCACTTTCAAGATGGGGCGCAATGCGGGCAACGATAACGAACGTCCAGAGCACGAAGTAACGGTCAACGGTTTCGGTATGGATAAGACCGAGGTCACCAACGCGGAGTATTACGAATTTGTGAAGGCTACCAATTATCGCCCGTTTCCCGTTCATTGGGTAAACGAAAAGCCGATCCCCGGTCAGGAACAAATGCCGGTACGGTTCGTCAACATCGATGACATCCAGGCCTTCACCGCGTGGCGATCGAAGCGTGAC
>DASUSJ010000268.1:0-14786 GCA_036375155.1 Pyrinomonadaceae bacterium | reverse complement strand
ACAAAGCTACAACCACGAAACACACGAACCACACGAAAAAGAACACGAAACAAGAAAATCTTTTTTCTTTCCAGAGCTGACTTAATCATCTGATCCACGTTTCAAAAAACCATATTGTCGCCGGATCTTGAAAACCTGCCCACCGAGATTTTTGTTATTTCCGTTCGGTTGCAATAACATTTTAGTTCAAGCCAAATGGCAAAGGCAAAGCAGTGAATTTCGACCAGGCGCCCATCGACTCCGACATTACCACACCGCGCCTATCAGCGAAGCACACCAATCGTTTAACTATCATTGGCGTCATTCTGACGACCGGGGGCATCGCGCTGTTTTCCTATTTTCTGTACTCGGTCGGGATCAGGGAGATCGCGGCGAATATCGATCGCTTTGGTCTTGCAGGATTTGCCGTCATTCTCGGCGTCTACTTCCTGCGAATTTGCGCGCGAGCCGGTGCCTGGTCTCTGTCGGTGTACGACCCTTACAACCTTCGGATGAAGGACCCCATCCCGGCCGTCATCATCGGCGAGGCGATGAGCAGCATGATCCCGCTCGGCATCCTCATAAGCGGTACGACGAAGGCTGTCGCTGTGCGAAAGCGTGTACCGCTGGTCGTCGGTCTTTCATCTGTCGCGACGGAGAATCTTTTCTACAGTTTCGTGACAAGCGTCTTCCTGATACTTGGAGCGTTTACGCTGCTCCGGAGCTTCGAGCTTGACGAAGGCTGGGTACTCACGATCGACATTTTGATCGCAGTGATCTGCTGTGTCGTTATTTTTCTAATCCTGCTGGTCGTCAAGCAATGGCACTTTGCCAGCGAGACTTGTGCGTGGCTGTATCGAAAAGGAATATTAACGGGTCTGCTCGAACACGGCCGTCTTCAAGTGCGTCTGTTCGAGAATTTTATCTACGGGTTTTACCGCCGCCACCCGAAACGCTTCTTGCCAATTTGCCTGATCGAAACTGCATTTCACTTGCTCGGCATCTTCGAGGTTTGGTTTATCCTGAGCCGCATCGGGTCCGCCAATATTCTCTCTGCGTTTCTACTTGAATCGGTAAGCCGGCTGATCACGATCGTATTCAAGCTGATCCCCTTCGTTATCGGAGTCGATGAAGCGGGCGCCCAGTTCGTCGGAGAGACTATGGCGATCGGCGCCGGCATCGGCGTTACTCTCGCGGTGATCCGAAAAGGGCGGATCCTGTTCTGGACGGCGATCGGCTTGCTGCTGATCATCAAGCGTGGATTGTCGATCCGGGGAATGTCAAAGATCGAAGCCTAATCGATGAGAAATGGAATCATCCGACCAGAAAATTCCGATCGACGAGTCGCCTGCAGTAACTTCTATTTGGCGGCTCGGCGGCCTGAAATGGCGGACGCTGGCGAAACGAGTATGGAATGAGATTTACGCCGGCGAACTGCTTACACACGCCGCAGCGCTCTCATTCTATTTTTTATTCGCGCTCTTTCCGCTTCTGATCTTTCTGGTAACCCTGATCGGGTTTTTTGTCGATAGAGGGTCCGATCTACGGGCGAGCCTGTTCGGATACCTGAGGCGTGTCGTACCGTCTTCGGCTTTTGTACTTATAAACACTACCCTCGACGAGATCAGCACAAATGCCGGGGGCGCTCGGCTTTCGCTCGGTCTCCTGGCGGCGTTGTGGTTCGCCTCTTTGGGCATAGCCGCTCTGAGTGAATCTCTGAATGCGATGTACGGCGTCCGAGAGTCGCGTCCGTGGTGGCGCGTGCGGGCGTCCGCAATAGGGCTGACCGCGGTACTGGTGGTTTTGGTTTTGGGCGCGCTTTTGCTGATCGTTTACGGTGGCGAGATCGGAGTCGGGATCGCGGGTTACTTCGATCGGGGAACGCTCTTCGCGACTGTTTGGGCGATCGCGCAGGTGCCGCTCGCGGTCGGATTTGTCCTCCTCGCATTCGCGATCGTCTATTACTTCGCACCGGATCTTTACGACCAGAAATGGTACTGGATCACACCGGGGTCTATCGTCGGTGTGGCACTCTGGCTGATAGTTTCCGCGGTATTGCGAATCTACCTGCGATACGCCGATTCCTACAGCGTGACGTACGGATCGCTGGGCGGGGTCATAATACTGATGCTTTGGTTTTACGTCACCGGCGTCGCCATTCTAATCGGCGGTAAAGTGAACGCCGAGATCGAAAGTGCGGCGGCACAGGCAGGTATCCCGGAAGCGAAGCACCATGGTGAAAAGGACGCTGAGGAATAGAACGATTTGGGATCCGGGAATTCGGATTTCGGATCTGGTCGTGGGTAAATCCACAATTCAAAATCCGAAATCCGAAATGGAGATCACTGTCCAGCGGGGCATGCGATGAATTCTTTCTCGATATACCGGGCCTGCGTCGGTCCATAAGTGCCGGCGCCGGAGTATTCCTGTACAACGTTCACGTACCATATCCGGCAAAAGGGATCTTCGCTTGCGGGATTGCGGCCGTAAACCAGCCCATGCTTGTAACGCGCTTTTGGAATTCCCCACTCGTTCTTATCGATCAGCCAGGTGGGTTGGTTGAAACCGACCTTGAACACTTTCAATCCGGGTACGTCGGACAGCTCGGCAAGAAGCAGCGTTTCCTCTGCAGCGTTGCGGTGAGTGAACGACTTCGGATTGATCTTGTATTCCGGCATGCGGCGGGTGAGCGATGTCTTCAGGTCATCCAAGGCGGCGTCAAGCCGTGCGTCGGATGCGATCTTTTTCTCGCGTATCCATGACGCCCGCTCTTTTTTGGAAAGAGCCACACTGATGTAATCGTCACTCGAGTTGGGTTTCGGAAAGATCTGTGTTTCCGGATCCCACGATTCGACCTGCACCTTGTATTTAGTGATCGCCTCGATCTGGTAATCGATCCACCAGTTTCCAGAGGTCGTGCCATCAGTACGTCCTGTAGCCGTGGTCGTATTCGTCGTCGTGTCATTGGGGTCGGGGGTAGTTGTTTCGACGTTTGTACGAACATCAGGTTTCTTGATTATTTTCTTGATGCCCGGGATGTTGATCGTTATCTGGGCGGCAACACCGGATACAGGTAAGGCGTTCACCGCGATCAAGAATGTAAAGCTTAAGAAAGTCTTTTTCATGATTACTCCTTTGCGGGGGGATAAGTTTATTGACCCGCGTGTAATGATCTTGAGGACCGGACTCCGAGTGTGGTCCCGGAGTCCGGTCAGTTGGTATGCTTGCTTACCTTCTCAGGGTCTTGGCCGACACAACATTCGTATATGCCGACGCACCTCCAAGGTTGAATGAGCGCATGCGGTAGTAGTACTGCGAGTTGCTCATTAGTGCAGTGTCGATATAGACCGTGGCGTTTGCAGCCGGACGGGCAATCTCAACGAATGTCGTACAGCCCTTACTTCGGCACTGCTCGATGATGAATCCATCTTCGTTGTTCGACGTATCGGTCCACGAAAGCTGGATCGTGTTCGCGCCTACGTTGTCGACCTTGAAGCCGGTAGGTGCAGCCGGTGGCGGTGGTGGAGCCGCAACGACGTTGAGCGTCTGAACAGTTTCGCCGGTATCGTTGTCGCTGACTTTAACGGTTATGGTGTAGCTTCCCGGAAGCGCGTATAAGTGCGCTTCGTTGATCGAGCCGGGTGCACCCGTCGTCGAAATGAATCCGCTCTGTCCGTCGCCCCAGTTAACGAACACCTTCAGATCTTCGTCCGCCGGCGAGCCCGAGTATCCCGCATCGGTATAATTTCCGGTCAGTACCGCCGGTACACCGAAGTCGGGACTTGATGGATTCACTGCCAAACCCGTAAGCGAAGGTGGCAGGTTCGTTACCGAAATTACTACCGAGCCGGTGTCTACGCCGAAGCGGTTGTCGCTCAGGATCACGCCGATCGTGAAGTCGTCTGACGGGGTTCCAGCGGGAACGTCATCCTCGTACACGTGTGTTTCATTGAACGACGTCGTGCCAGCCGGATAGTTGAAAACCTCCGGCGCGCTGCCGTCACCCCAATTGACCGTTAGCTTGAAACCGTCGGCCGCGTCTTCCTCTTCGATATCGCCGCTTAATGTCGCCAGACCGCCTTCGTTAACCGAAGCCGTAACGTCGAGGTTGCTCAGCGTCGGAGCCGAGTTCGAAGCGCCCCATGAGGGTTCCTGTTCGTTAGATGTTCTGTTAGTGACGTTGACCTGGTTCGAACCATCGGCGTTCATCACATAGACTTCTGTGTTGCCGTCGCGATCGGTGCGAAATGCGATCTTCGTCCCATCTGAGTTATAGGCCGGCTGTGATTCGAGACTTGTGGCGGTGTTGCTCACGTTGACCTGGTTTGTACCATCGACATTCATCACATAAATGTCGAGGGTGCCGTCGGCAATCCGCCGGAAGGCGATCTTGGATCCGTCCGGACTAAAATCCGCCTCGGCATCGGTTCCCGCGTAATTGGTAAGATTCGTCTGATTTGTGCCGTCGGCATTCATCTTGTAAATCTCGAGATTGCCGTCGCGGTTGGTTTGAAAAGCGATCGAGCCCCCGTCCGGGCTCCAGGTCGGTTCGAAGTCGATCACCGAATTATGGGTCAAGCGTGTTTGATTCGTGCCATCCACGTTCATCGAGTAGATCTCGCCGTTCCCGTCACGGTACGATGTGAACACGATCTTTGTGCCGTCAGGACTGAATGACGGGTCGTTATCGACTTGGTCATTTATGGTCAAACGCGTCTGGTTCGTGCCGTCGGCGTTCATCACATATATCTCGAAATTGCCATCGCGTCCCGATAGGTACGCGATCTTTGTCCCGTCAGGACTGAACGCAGGATCGGCATCGTCGCTTTCGCTATACGTCAGACGAGTCTGATTCGACCCGTCCGCATCCATTACGTAGATTTCGGTGTTGCCGTCGCGGGACGTTTGAAAAGCGATGCGTTCTTGTGCGTAGCTGGCGAGCGGTATGAACACGAGCAGAGTCGCCAGCCACAATATATTTGGTAATGTGTTATGAATTAGTTTCATGATTCCTTTCCTTCCTCTATGGATCTGAATGGTCAGAACCGCCCCGGAGGAGTCCCCCTGCCGACCGCGGTTCCGACGCTTTTGCTGTTAGTTCGCCCCCTTGTAAAAGTAGTATTCGGTCGTATACGGGATCTTTGCTTCCTGGCCTACGACTTCACCATTCGCCGTCGGACGAATTCCGCCGACAGTATTCACTCGCTGAATGTAGGTGACGCCGTCGAAGACACCCGGTCCGCTGGTCGAAACCGCGGTAAGCCGCAACCACGGCACCGCCGTTGGGTCCGGCGTACAGGGCACCGCGGTGGTGCCGGAGCTAATGACCAGACTGCCGGTGCTGCTCTCCCAGGTAGGGCCACCGTAATGCGTACCGATCAACCCCCGGTAGTTAGGACTCGCGAAAAGGTTCGCCTCAGGGGCGACAAAACCCCACGAGGTTCCATTCCATCGATAGACCTGTACCCCCACGGCGTAGACGCGCAGCGCTACTTCGTTGCCTGCCGGGACGGTCAATTGTTCACAGCCGGCAGGTAATGCCGGTGCAGGAATAATTTCGCCTTCGATCGAAAGCGCAAAAGTTACTGAAGCATGAGCAAGCGCGATGATGATGAGCATAGCGATGCCGATGATTTGCTTTGTTTTCATGATGTTCATTTTTTTATTTCTCCTATTTATTTATTGGGAACCTATTGCACGCAGCGTCGGGGCTGCATGATGTTTTGAAAGACGTACGTGCCGACGCTGCGCCCGATCGATTGACCGGCGACGTTGTCGAACGTGAAATGAATTCCGCCCCAAACCCGGGCTCGCTCCTGTTCGTTCGCCATCGCAGTGAAGCCCACGTACGAACGTGTCGCTCCTCCCGCACCATCCCAGGTGTGCGAGAACGAGATATCGTCGCGACCAAAGAACATCGCGAGCACCGTGGATTGCGAAGTGCCGATCGCCGCCATGTTTCCTGCATAACTCGGGTATGGCGGCGTACCGATGAGGGACGTCCACGCCGGATCGGCCTCCGTGGACGGATTGCCGTCCTCGTCGGCGCGTCGGATGGCGGTCACGGGCCGCCACAAGCCGTACTGGAACTTGCTGGCAAAAGCCGTCTGCAGCGCGTCGTGAAGGGCTATGTTCGTTAACGCGAACAGGCGAGCTTTTTCGACGGTCCCGATCCCGCGAGCTTCCGAAACAGTGTGGGCGACGTTGTTCCACACAAAGAGAAAATTTGTCGGTGTGTTGACGTTCGCCCAAAGCCTGGCTGCAAGAGTCTGATCGGCGGTTCGCGTTGTGCTCGTTGCCGAACCGATCTCTTTCACTTCGTTTAGTGCGGCTGCGTACTCCGCACTTGTGATCGCCGGGGGAGCGCTCGGCACGAACTGCGTACCGGACGTGACGGCGAATGGTGTGACTGCCGGATAGTGCGTGAACGTCGCCGCCGAATTTGCAGGCGGCGTCGGCTGCCAGTTTCCGGGCGTGGACGGCAAAGAATACGCCGGCGGAGTTACACCCCAGCCGTCGTTGGCACGCGCCGCCACCATCGCGGCGGCAACAAGCTGCCCGACCCTTATGCCTTGCTGTGCACGGTAAACGTCGATGCCTTCGAGCGATGCTGCAAGCTCCGCTGCGAATACCGATGCGCGTGTGGGATAAAGCGACAGCAGCACGTCATGCGCAGCCTGGGCAGCGGCAGCCTCGAGCGAAGCGCTCTTGGATCCGGGAACGTCCGTCAGGTATGCGGTGTAGCCGCCATCGATGGAATTAACCGCGTCGAACATAGCGGCGTGCATCATTGCGTAACTCCGCACAGGCAGGATCGTCGCCGGGTGTTGGCCGGGTGTGCTGACCGTTTCTTTCAGTAGCCTGTTCCATCGCAAAACAACATCCTCGCCACCGAGTGATTGCTTTGCCGTTTCGTCTACCTGCGCCCAGGCCGCGAGCTGAGCGCAGAGGATAACTGCAAATGTCAGAAAGAATGCGACCGTGTATTTGTTTTTCATTTCTCGGCTCCTTTTATCTATTGCGGGCACTCGAAGCGCAGAGTTTCCCCGGCCCGCCAAATGCGGCGGGTACGCTGCTTGTACCTTTCTGCTTAATTAACCCCCCTTGAAGAAAGTGGATCTGAGCGATCGCGATCGCCTATATCCGAGTCGCCTTCACCTCCAGATATTCCGACTCGACCCGTGTCGATCCGTCGGCCACTCGGTTATGTTGCGACCATAGATCTTCCAGATCTTTTCTGAGCTCGTCCTGTCCTTTCAGATCGAGCGCCTCGAACGCCTTCTGTGTCGGGCCGTAGTAAAGTCGAAAATGTTCGACAACTTCGACCGGGCTCATCAGGAAGATGAAGTCGATCTTTCGGCGGACCATCTGCAGATCCGATATCCCGTGACCGAATCGTTCGCTGACCGTTTTCTCGTCGCCCCAGAGCAACGGTGACGGCATACCCGCAGGCGGCGATAAGTGCCTGGCCGTTGTTTTGAACATCTGTCCGATGAAACCTTCGGGCGTCCAATTGGCCATAGCGATCATCCCGCCGGAACGACAAACACGTTTGAGTTCGTTCGCCGTAAGCTCCGGACGCGGAGCGAACATTGCGCCGAACATCGTGATGACGACATCAAAGCTAGCCGCGTCGTAGGGCATCGCCTCTACATCGCCGATATCGAATTCGGCGTCAACGCCTTCAACCTCGGCCCGGGCGATCGCTTGTTCGATCAGGTACGGTGCGAGATCGATACCCGTTACTTCGGCTCCCGTGCGCGCCGACGGTATTACGGTGTTGCCGTTTCCGCACGCGGCATCCAGCACGAGCATCCCCGGTCTGAGACCAAGCCGATCGACGAATTCGACCGCTCCTCGCTCGATCGCCTTGGCGATTTCGGCAAAGTCGCCAGCGATCCAAGTTGCTCGAAGCTTCGTCTTCAGCGTCTCCATTTCAGTTGTCATTTTCTTAGTATCCATAACGCCTCCTACCCGATCGGCAGCTCCTCCGTGTATGTATTTTCCGTATGATTTTTCATATTTATTTCTCCTATTTATGAATTCCGTCCTTCCCTTGATCGTTTAAGACTTAAATTGCGATGACCGTAGCCGGCGGCCTGGGCCGCCGGCTTCCGGTGCGTTCTCCTATCGAGCTAATGCAGTTGCGACTTGTTGCGTCAGAGCTATCGGTACCGCAACATCCGCCCCGCCAGTTGCTGCCCTCTGGAGCCAGATCGAACAGGTATCGAGAAACGCGATCGCAGCCTCGTTATTTCCTGTCTGGATCATGTGAAGGGCGCCGCTCTGGCTCGTATTATTAATTCCCGTCAGAGCGTTCCGCGCCTGTTGCAGCTGGGCGATCACTTGCGGATTCGTCGATGCAGCGATAGCCGCGTCGATCATTGCGACGATCTCAGCGACGGCCTGCGCCGGCGTGAGAACGCGAACCGTAGCGCTCGCAGCTCCGGAGTCCAGATCGCTGTCCGTAACGGTCAGATCGATCGCGTACGTGCCGGGCGTGTTGTAGACATGAGTATCCGAAAGGCTACCCGTTCCGTCACCAAATGCCTCGTCAAAGGCGTTGTATGCTGTGTGCGCGTCGCTCGTTCCATCGCCCCACGAAATAGCGGACGTCTGGTGATCGAGCCTTCCCGGATCCGTGAAGTTCGCAGATACGGTTATCGGCAGACCGGTGAGCACCCACGGGACAGTGGAGTTGATCGGATTACCGCCCGAATCGACCAGTGCGAACTGAGATAGCTGCGGCGCTACGTTCATCACCGTGACGGTCGCTTTTTTCGAGCCTGCGGGACCACCCAGGGTATTTCGCGCTTCGACCGGGATCTGCAAAGTCGCCGGCCCGTCGACCGCACTGAAGTTGGCAGAGTTCCCCTGCGTCTCGTACGAACCGTTTCGATCGAGGTCCCAGAAGAGACCGATCGGTGCGGAATAGTAGCTATCGCAGTCTTGGCCAAAGAGTACACGGTCGATCTCCTGATCGATATCGTCCGTGCCGCCGTCATGCATCACCAGTGAAAGATCGGCATCGGCCTGTACGGATGTCGCACCGGTCAACGTCTTAAGCTCATCCGGTTCGGGCGAAGCCTCGTTCACCCTGTCGACGGCCTGGATCGAACAGCCCTGCGGCGCGTACCAGTTCCATGACCGTGCCTTGTCGGCATGTAGGTTTCCGGCAAGCAGAAAGGTCTCGTATTTGAATAGATTCTCGAACTCTTCCTTTTCGCGATCCTCATAGCTCGCGGTCAGGTACCGCGGTCCGAAGTTCGTCCGATGGAAAAGCTGAATGAAAGCTTTATTGGCGGGTTGTTCGCCGGTGGCCGTCATGTTGATCGCCGAACCTTCGTTGACTGTGTACGGCCCGTTAAGATGCGCGTTCGGAAAGAACGTCGGACTTCCGGGACGCGCCATGTCAACGTGCCGGAATTCTCCGGCCTTCATCGTCCCACTCGGACCGTCATTGTCATGCTCGGTCGCGTAGAGGATCACCTCACCGCTCGGCGAAATGTAAAAGGTCGATCCGGCGGCAAGACTTGCCAGTTGCGTTCCGCCCGTTGATGGTCTGGGTGATATTCGTTTTGCGTTGACGTGCGTGGTTATCGTGATGTCCTCGCCCGGCTCGAAGTTCTTCGACGGCGTTGAGACCTCATACAAGTCGATCCTCTCGCGGTCTTCGTACCATGGTCCGATCTCGACGTGACCACGCGCACCGGCGATGAAAAGTCGTCCGTCGATGTTTTCCTCGCGAATGAAGTTGAGCGTCTGGTGTGGGTCGTCGACTTCCGGAGCGAGCGGCGTTCGGACCTGTTCCCAGGTCAGATCTTCGCTGGACAGATCGGTGCCGAGCGAACGGTAGAAGAACCACGAGTTCCCGCCGCCGCCGGTAACGACCATGAGATATTTGCCGTTCTGGAGCGGTGTGATACCAACCACGCCAAGTTTGCTGAGGTTCTCTCCTGCGGAGTTCCGCGGCGTGAATTGGCTCAGGAATTTCGGCTCTTCCGGATTACTGATGTCGTAGAACTGGACGATATTCCCGTTCGTGGACTTTTCGTAGCTGTTATAGCGGTCGCACGCTTCCGTGCTCCCCTGAACGCAGAGAATGTAATCCGACCAGTACCCGCCCGGTCGAGGCGTTTCGAGTGCGACAGCGAGGACGTTGCCGACCTGTTGCATTCCGCCCGGATGCTGATAGGCGCGCGGCGGAAGATCGTTAGGTCCATCGCGGAGGACAAGACCTGGCCGCTTCGCCGGATCCGGATCTTTAGGGATCCCGCCCGTGAATGTGAAATAGACCGTCGCCCGGTCGAGTGCCATAACTGGCGGCGTGAAGTCGACATATGCGTTCCTCAACAGCCTATTGCTGCGCAGGCGTTCGCCGTTCTTGTCGCGCGATTCCATCTTGAACACGACCAGATGACCGTTTCTTGTTTCACCCGGCGAATCGTCGCAACCTATCTCTCCCGGAGGGAACGGCGTATTGCCGCTTCGGGTTACCAGAAAGAACGGCGTCCCTTCGGAGTCTTCGGTACGCACGATCCCTTGATAGTGACGACACGTGCTCGGGTTCGGCGTTGTGGTTATGTTGAGTCCCAATGCGTCTGCGGTCTCACTCAGATAAAAAACCTGATTGATGGGGTCGGGGACGAAACGCATTCCATCCTTCCGATCGCTGATCTGTGCAGATCCCACTGCTGACGCGAGGACTAAAAATAAGATTGCAGTTAAAAAGTATCTCGTCTGTCTCATCTTCTTCTCCTTTTTATTGATACCGGCGCACACTCCCCGCGGGCGGGAGTGCGAACCATATCGGTTGTATGAATTTCCTTCGATCGAAGCGCCGCCGTGGCGGCACCTCGTCACTTCTATGATTGCTATCGGACGAAGGCGTTCGGCAGCGGCTTATCACCCGCGGCGCCGAACGGCACGGTCGACACTCCTCCACTCGTCTTGTTGATGAACCATGTGGCTCCGGATGACCGGAACACGGTTGCGTCGAACTTTCCGTCACCGTCGTAATCGCCCGCCGCCGGAACGTCACCGTTGGTACCGAACGGGAACGAGAAGAACGACAGATTCTCGCTTCTAAGCACGAACCATTGCCCGGTTGCGGGACGCCAGATCGCGACGTCGGCCTTGCCGTCGCCCGTGTAATCGCCAGGCACGGCGTTGTCCGATGCGGTTCCGAACGCGAATGCGGTCACGCCGGCACTTGAGCGGTTCAGCCACCACTGGCCGTTCGACGGTCGTCTGATTGCGATGTCCGCTTTGCCGTCTCCGTCGTAATCCGCGACGACCGGTTGATCGCCTTGCGAACCGAATTGCGTGATCGTCGTCCCGTTATCGCCCGATCGCTGGATGAACCATGTCGCGCTTGATGGCCGGAACACCGCCGGATCGGCTTTACCATCACCGTCGTAATCCGCCGGCACCGGGATGTCACCGTTTGTTCCGAACGGGAATGCGAAGAACGAAGAGTTTTCGCTGCGCAGTATGAACCACTCGCCGGTCGACGGTCGGAAGAAACCAATGTCGGTCTTCCCGTCACCCGTGAAATCCGCTGGGACAATGGTGTCGGTCGCCGCACCGAACTGGGCGGCGAAGTTTCCGCCGTCCGAGGATTTCGATATCCACCATTCACCCACCGACGGACGGAAGATCGAGATGTCGGTCTTACCGTCGCCGTCGAAGTCGAATGGCGACCGACGTGTGACAGTGACCGAATTGCCGCCACTCCAGAAGCCGCTCTGCAATTGGAACTGACCGCCGGAGCTGGTCACTCCAGCCAAAGGTTGCGCTACCGTGCTCTCCATCGAGTACACTCCGCCCGAACTTCGCCCTCCGCCCGAGCTGATAACCGATCTCTCGATCGAGAACGTTCCGCCGCTCTGTGCCGCTGCCGGCACGATCGTGATCGCGGCAAGCACGAGCGACGAGACAAATTGCTTCGCTTTATAAATCCCGCGAGTCATCGCTCCTCCTTGCAGACCTCAGGGCTTGTAGTGGTTCGGCAGACGATCAGTTGACGCAGATCCTCGATCTGGTTCCGAAGGTCGTTGACCTGTTTCTGGAGTTCGGCGTTCGCCTTTGTCTGCGCGTCGATCTGCTGCTGCTGTTCTTTGACCGCGTTCAGAAGAACGACACCGACGCGGTCGTACTTGACGCCCTGAATTTGCCCTTGGGGGTTGTATGTGACGAGCAGTGGATCGACCTTCTCGACTTCCTCCGCGACAAGACCGACGTCGGCGATGTTACCGTCCTTCCAGTTGAAGGTGACCGGCCGAAGTTGAGTGACCAGATTCAACCCCGGACGATAGGTCGCGACGTTGGTTTTATATCTGATACTTGATGAGCAGAGTCCTACGTAGAATGTATTGGCGTTCAAGCAAAGCGGACCGGTACCGATACCGGACGCCGCAATATTCAGATTGCCGGCGATCCTTACCGTGTCAGTGTTCCGGCCGATCACAACAGTATTGCTTGTGCCAACATGCGCGCCCGCTCCGATAGCGGTAGCGAAGGACAGGTTCGATCCGGAAAGATAGCCGTTGACGATAGTGTTGCTTGATCCCGTCACGTTCTCGTGCCCACTGTTGTGTCCAATGAATATGTTGTCGTGCCCGGTGGTGGTTTGGTCACCTGCACGAAACCCGACGAAGGTGTTTATGGTGCCGGTCGTAAGACCGTGACCGGCACTGTCGCCGAGGGCGGTATTCCCTAAACCCGTCGCTGAATCGTTACCTGCATTCAGTCCGAGCAGCACGGTCGAGAAACTTTGCGAAGGACGCAGGTAAGGGAAGCCGAGCAGGTTGTACCGCGCGGTTGCGTTTAGAACGCTCGCTGTACCGACTCCGCTGATCGTGAAGTTAGAAGCGGGCTGCTCCGTGCTCGTGTTCTGAATGTACGCCGAGCTCCCCGACGTCGGCTGGCGTGCATCCGTTAGTCGCGGATCGTTTGTCTGGACGAATTGATTGCCGGACACGCCGGCCAGTTGCTGCGCATTCGTCGCAGTGTCGGCGGTCGCCGCGCTTAGTGATTTAACCGCGTAAGGCGCGGCCGTAAGTTTCTGGCGCGGAGCCAAAGCCGTAAAGCCACCGGTGCTGCCGGACGGGCGGATACTGATCTCCAGATATCTTTCGGCTCCTGCCGCGAACGGAGCCGCTCCGAAATCAAGTGCTACATCGAATATCCCCCCCGCAACGGCAACCGCCGATTTCGTGACCGTCGTACCCTGCTGCGTTCCCTGTCCGGCATTGGCGTTGTCGAAAAGGCGGAATTGCATTTCGTATGTCGCGTTCGCCGGGTTGCCGGAATCATTGAGTTTGCCCTGGTAGGTGAACTCGCTCGTTTGTGCAGCGCCGGTCGCGGCTGCAAACAATAGAAAAAGTATGATTCGTATAAGTTTTATGTTCATGATTGCTCTCCTTTTAGGCTCTCGCTGCCACTTTTTGCGGCGAGAGGATCGTTATAAAAACGCAAACGCCTCCTGTCACCCGAGTTGGTGTCGACGTGGCGATCGCCAACGTCGGCACCCATTCGGGGGCTAGTTGTTTAATACTGTGCCGGTTACCGGACGAACGCGCTCGGCAGCGGATTATCGCCCACGGCGCGGACCTCCAGTCGCTCTCCGTGACGGACGCGTTGGTAGGGTCGTAGCCCTTTTTAATGCCGAGGCGGGATTTGCCCGTCCCGGCGAATTTGGTGTCGAGGTCGCCCGGTCCGGCACAAATAGAACCGACGCCGAGCCCCCGAATTATGAATGCGATATAAATGTAGTTTTCCATTTTTGTCCGCTATAACGCGCTGTTAGTTTTCACCGGTAAATCAACTGAACGCCGGTGCGACCTCGTCGATTCGCCTTCTCGAATCGCCGCCGAGCCGATCGAGCATCTGTTGAAATTTCGGATGGACCATTCCCGAGCCGATATAGGTCCAGCGGTTTGCCTGAAGCTGCGAGGTGACGAAAATTTCACGCTCGTAGATGGACAGGGTTCGACCGATCGCCAGCTCAAGTGCTTCCATATCGAAAAGCGTCTGCTGCTTGAGTCCCTCGTCGAGAAATCCGCCGATGGCCAGAAAGCCGTCGATCGCTGCACTGATCGCGTTTTCGCTAAGACCGTCGGTCAGGCTTTCGACCATGCGTGTGTCGAGCTTGGCGTGCTGTGCTTCTTCGAGCCAGTGGTTCTTGAGCAGGCTTTTGAACTGCGGATCCAGATCCGCGTCGTCCTTTATGCTATCCAGGTAGTGGGATTGTGTTACCCACTCGATCATCAAGATCGCGAGGGCGACGGCCGCCGGGTCGTGTGCTAGCACGGCCTGGCCGATATCGGACGCTGGGCCGATCACCTTACACTCGGTCGGAAAGGTCTGTCTGAATTCTTCGCAAAAGCGTTTGAAGAGCTGAATGTGTTTTACCTCTTCGCCCGCAAACTGCAGGTATGCACGAACGCGGTAGTCGTCAGCGTCGAGCGACGGGCGAACGTGGTCGAGGACGAACGGCACTATAAATTCCTCAACGATCCCGAAGATCGAGAGATATGCATGACCGCGGATCTGGTTCAGGGTCCGTTTTTCGTCGTCTTTGAGAAACGCGAGCTGCTCGACGCGGGCCAAGGCTTCGGGCATGAACCGTTTCGAGAAATCGAGCTTCTTATCGCCGCCGATAATGTCGTCGATCTGCCAGTTGACCTTCTCTGATGCGAGAAGTGTCTCGCGATAGTCGTATCTCGGAATGGCGACTCCGGTAACGTAGTTCTTCGATAAAGTAGTTCCTAACATTTCTTCTCCCTCGCTGGTTGATCTCAGCT
>DASUSJ010000267.1:0-4209 GCA_036375155.1 Pyrinomonadaceae bacterium | reverse complement strand
GACGACGTTGTTTAGCATTTTGGAAGAAACAGGATCCAGTTACCGCATCGAGACGGACGAGGAAGCGAACGAACCCCCGATAAAAGGATTCTATAAATTAGTCGATGCGACGGCCGGCGTGTACCGGCTGAGGTTCGCCGTGCTTCCAAAACATGCGCATGAGTATCTGCGTAAGATAGAAGAGACGCTCGACAGCTTTGCGGTTAAAACGACCTGAGCATTATGAAAAGAACAATTTCGATCCTGGTTTTATTATTTGTATTTTTAATTGTCGCCACCGACACCGGCGCCCAGACCGTGACCGGTTCGATCGGGGACGGCACGATCGAACGCGGTGATTCGAGTCGAGGAAAAGTTGTACTAAATATTCCGGGCGGGCTGCACGTCAACTCGAGTCGGCCAGCCAGCGAATACTCGATACCTACGGTTGTTACTGTGCGAGGACCGCGCGGCGTCCGCGTCAGCAGAGTCACGTACCCGCGAGGTAAAAATCGCAAATTTCAATTTTCGGAGAATTTGATAAACGTTTACGAAGGCCGGGTAACATTTCCTTTCACCGTGACCGTGCCCGCAAGTTTTCGGGGGAATATCATCCGCGTGAATGTCGCGGTTCGATACCAGGCGTGCACCGACGAGGTGTGTTATCCGCCACGAACGAAGAATGTGGTACTCACGGCAAGGGTGCAGTAAATCGGCGGGCCGAAGCCCTGGCTTTTTTTGGACAGCCACTAGCTAAAGCTAGTGGCAATTTAGGTAGCCAAAGCTAGCGGCAAGTTGAATCACGGATAAAAGTGCGCGGCAAATAACTATTCACTATTGACCTTTCGCCCGATCACCGACAGCAATCGGCCCGTCTTTCCGAACACCTTCTTCTCGACCCGGTAAGAGAAAAAGAGATCGGTTCGTTCCATGGTGCAGAAAGGTGCAGAGTAGATATCGCTTGGTGGAACGCCCTTTGAAAGCAGCTGATCCCGATTCGCCGCCAGAAGATCGATCAACGCATGGCCCTCCCGGGTCGCCGACAAGTACTTCTCGCCTTCATCAAAATTGGCGCGGAACATATCTATGACGTCCTGACCGATCTCGTAACTACTGCAGCTGGCGGCCGGTCCGATCGCACACACAAGGTCAGACGGTTGTGTTCCGAAAACATCCCGCATCTTGTCGATCGCTTTTGTGACGATCGACTGTGCGGTGCCCCGCCAGCCGGCATGAACGGCGCCGAAAGCTCCCGTACCCTTGTCGGCTATGAGAACAGGAACACAGTCTGCCGTTTTCACGCCAAGCAGGATACCCGGTAAGTCTGAAACAATAGCGTCGAATTTCTGCTCCGACATTGGAACGTCCGCATCGTGTGCAACGTGCTTGATCTGGTCGCTGTGGATCTGCCACACGGTAGCTAACTGAAAATCGGCACCGATCGCGGCGAGAAAACGTCGCCGGTTCTCCTCGATATTTTCCACCGCGTCCTCGTCGAAACCCGCTAGATTCAAACTATTCCCCGGAAAGTCCGACACCCCTCCAACCCGGGTCGAGAAGCCGTTAACGAACCCGGCTCGTTCGAGCGCATCGCAGACCAGAACCTTGACCGAACCGCGTTCTCGCCAATAGAAGCCGGCATCGGTTAGAATCTGTTCGTCCCCGAGTGGTTTGACCGAGCTTAGCCCTTGTCCGTCATCACTCATTACTCAAAAATGATCGTCTCCATCGGTATCGACATCGTCGAGGTATATCGTATCGCAGAAACGATAGAGCGGACACCGCGCTTTATTGAGCGGGTCTATACCGACGCTGAGCGTGCTTACTGCGATGCGAAGGGTGCGGCGGCGGCGCAGTCGTACGCCGGGCGCTTTGCGGCAAAGGAGGCCTTCTTAAAGGCGTTGAAAACGGGATGGCGAGGAAAGATCACATGGCATGACATAGAAATCCTACCGGACGAACTCGGCGTGCCCGTCCTGAACCTCAGTGGTGAAGCGTCGACGTTATTTGCTCACTCGGGTGCGATCCGAGCACACCTTTCCATTTCGCACACAGCGGAACACGCCGTCGCGCAGGTTATTTTTGAGGGTTGATTGATCGATGGTTGAGCGCTTTAAATTGCGGATAGAGCTAAGTGGCAATTTAAATTGCGGATAAGTTATTGGCAATTTAGATTGGGCCAAACTACTGCACGTCTACTCGCCGCTCGATAATGTTCTGCACGCTCGGCCGCACGTTCGAGAAGAAATTGAATCCCGTCAGACCTTCTACTCGATCAACACTCGTACGGAAATTGCGCCAAGGCGTATCAATTCCGATATCCTGCCTGTTCGGCATGATCACCGCGATCGTGCGCGTAGTTTTAACGACTCGGTCAACGTCATTGGCACCCACCGGCAGAACGATAATGACCTTCCAGGTTACCGCGGGGACGGTGACGTTGCCGTTTGCTATCGTATTTGTAATGCCGCCGTTCGCTCCGCTACCGCCTATTCCAGCTCCGCCTGCAATGATGTAAAGTTCGTTACCCTGATTTACGAGAGTCCGGCAATAAGTCTCTAGTTCTTCCCACGGACCCTGATTATTGAACGGCGCCTGCGGCATCATGTTGGTCATGAAAAATGTTGCCGAATTGTCCGGTACGCTGCTCGTTCGGTCGGCAGAAGGCGTGTGGTGCCCGCGATCGAATCCCGATCCTGAATAGTCGGTGTTCTGCACCTGGTACCAACCGGTCGGGAGACTTGGATCGTTCCGGAAATCATCCTGCCGTGGCGTCGTGCCGAGCCATGTGCTGTCGAGATGCCAGGACACCCAGTTCGGAGTACCGCGGTCGCGGTGATACGACATCACGTACTGCGGCTTTGGCAAAAGGTAGTTGGTCGGGTTCGCCGCGTCGGTTGTCGCACCGCTCGGGTTACCCATGACCATGTGCTCCGACGGGTCGCGAGGAGCGTTTACGATGAGCGCGATCGACGCCGATGCCGAGCGTGCCTGCGCGTCGGTTATTGTCGACAGGAAGCTGCGGCTGCCGTTCGTAGTTCCCGGCGGCACGGTGGCAAGATACGAAAAGACATTGTCGCCCGCTGTGACATCACCGTTGGTGCCATTGTCGAAAAACATCTGCGCGGCTGAGAGACCGATCGTCGATAGATCCGCAACGACGCCGATACCAGTGCTCGGTGGATTGGAAGCAGGTGTCACGGCGACAGTCAGAAGCGAATTCTCTCCGGGTGCGACGGTTCCGGGTGTCGCTAGACCGGTACCGGATAGGATCGTGTTCCCACCACCAATGCCGGTGATGTTTATGTCATCGATGCCGACCCACTCGTCGTTTCCGACAGCGTTCGTGGTCATTATCCGCAGTTGGACTAGCGGCTGATTCTCCGCCGCGACCGGCAGCGGAACGCTGACCGGTGTGACCAGAGTGGCCGTGTTAGCCTGCGTCGCGTCGGCGACGTATCCCCCGGTGACATTTATATAGTTGCCGGTGTTTCCGACGCGATATTGCAGGTTCACCTGCTGTATGGCATCGTCGGCCGAGGAATCGATATCCCGGATGTTATACGCGACATTAATGGCCGTTGTGCCGCTCGTGCTCAGGTTGATGACGATGTGAGGTGCGTCCGCGGTACCGGAGCCATTGAGGGCGACGACCGGATTCGTGATTTCAAACTCGGCGACGCCGCCAGAGATAAACCCGTTAGGATCAGTTTGGTTCGCGTTAACGTCAACCGGTGTTGCGGAGCCGTCGGCAACCAGCGTTCTCGGATCCGTGCCGGTGCCGCCGGTGAGGTTGTCGCCTCGATAACCTATGATCCCGGGAACGCCCGACCAGTCGTCGTCAGTCGTTATCAATCCTGTGTTCGTCCAATTCTGCGTGAACGGCACGGGTTGGGCGACGAGATCAGCGTGCGTGGCGGGCGTCCAGACCAATAGGGCGCTACCTGTTAGTAAGAGAGTGACCACGCAGACGAACGCGAGGTATTCCGTCAGTTTTCGAGACATATTACGATCCTGGATTTGAAGTTTTCAGTTGGGGAGGAGTGAAGCACCATCCTACCAGAGAAGTACAGAATGCTTCAAAAGAGTTCAGATGGGTTTGAGAAGATTGAGAACTCGACCGTCGATTGGATCGGATCACCAGAGATTTCAAAGTCGCCCGATGGATTATGCTCGATGCGCGTCCGCCCGACTTTGCGGCTTTGCGGCTTTGCGGGAAAATCCTCCTCG
>DASUSJ010000266.1:0-23459 GCA_036375155.1 Pyrinomonadaceae bacterium | reverse complement strand
GATCACGAACACAACGAGCACCATGATCGCTCCGGCGTAGATAAGCACCTGAACTGCTGCGATGAACGGCGCGGCCAGCGTAACGTAAATGCACGACAGAGCCAGGAACACGCCAACCAGTGAGATCGCACTGTAGAGCGGGTTCTTGTGATAGACCATCGAGATCGCACAGGCGATCGCGAGTCCGGCGAAAAGGAAAAATAGTACTGAACCAACCATATGACTAATCGTTCAGAGTGCGCGATTTATCGCGTTTCCTTACTCAAACAAGAACGCGATGAATCGCGCACTCTGAACTTAACTATTCAAGAAATACACGATCACGATCGTCAAGATCACATTCGCCAGCGCGAGCGGCAAGAGGAACTTCCATCCGAAGTTCATCAGCTGGTCGAACCGGAAACGAGGCAGCGTCCCGCGCACCCAGATGTAGAAAAACAGGAACGCGCAGATCTTGCCGATAAAAGCAAAATGGCTGACAACCGCATATGGAATCGAACCCGGTTCAAAAACGCGACTCAATCCTGGAACATACCACCCGCCAAGGAACAGGACGGTCACCATGACCGACACCGTGAACATATTCACGTACTCGGCCATAAAGAACAGCGCGAATTTCAGTGCGCTGTATTCAGTGTGGAATCCGGCGACCAGCTCCGTTTCCGCTTCCGGAAGATCGAACGGCACTCGGTTCGTTTCGGCGAACGCGGCGATAAGAAAGACCACAAAGCCGATGAACTGCGGAATTATGAACCATCGGAACGGCGAGCGGATCTGTGCGTAGATGATCCCATTCAGATCAAGCGTTCCCGCGAGCATCACAGCTCCGATCACCGACGCGCCCATCGCCAGTTCGTACGAGATCATCTGCGCTGAAGATCGCAGCCCGCCCATCAGTGAGTACTTGCTGTTGGATGACCAACCGGCCAGGGCGATACCGTAAACGCCGACCGATGTGATCCCCAAAACGAATAGGACACCGACGTCGATCTGGGCGATAGTCAGCGGGAGTGTCGTCACCCCGTCGCCCAGTCCGTAGGGTAGAAAACTCCAGTCGACTGTTGTTATCGCCGGTCCGAAAGGGTAGACGAC
The DNA here is from genome assembly GCA_036375155.1 of Pyrinomonadaceae bacterium. GTDB lineage: Bacteria > Acidobacteriota > Blastocatellia > Pyrinomonadales > Pyrinomonadaceae > OLB17. The sequence goes on along the minus strand of DASUSJ010000266.1, from coordinate 22,367 downwards.
CATGGGCAGCAAGGCGCAGGTCAACGCCACCAGAGGCGCGAGAAAGTAAACGAACTTCGTTGATTTATCGGGAACGAGGTCTTCCTTGAAGATGAATTTGAGAAGATCGGCGAAGGGCTGCAGTATGCCCCACGGCCCAACACGATTCGGCCCGATCCGGCCCTGTATCCAGCCGAGGACCTTTCGTTCCGCGAGTACCGTGTAGGCGACGATCATGAGCACCATTTGAAAGGCGATCAGGACCGCTACGGTATAAACCAGAAACGGAAATGCCGTTTTGATAACAGATTCCATAGAAACCAACCAATATCTCTTTGGGTACCGTTCCGCGTATTCGTGTATTCAGTGGTTCAAATTGTCTTGAACCAGGGAATATACAGAACCACGGGAAAAACCGGCGATCTACCTACCACCCGTATTTGCCCGGTCCTCGGCGCCGACCGCGACGGCCAGCTCTTCCGACTTCGGCGATCCGTCGAGATTGAACTGTGCGAGCGGCGACAACAGTAGGTTCTCCGGTTTCGGATTGCCATGCGCGAGCAAGTGAAACTGCGCCGTCTTGCCTGTCATCGTTGTCACGCGGTGCAGTTTGTGCCCTACCTTCGGCGTCACGGTATTCTTCTCGCCGTTGTCGGGGAGCGATTCGATACGCTGCTTCAGAAGATCGAGACTCCCCGCCGCCGTACTTCGAATTTCATGATTGACCTGAACCGGGCGCGTCTCGTCCTTCAGATCTGGATAGCGCAGTCCCGAATATGCCGGGACGCGATCCGCTGTCGATTTGAAAACCGCGGTCGCCGCCATGTTGTAACCAAGATCGACGCCCAGTTCTTTTGCGAGCATGCTCGTTATCATCCAGTCGGGTTTCGATTGGTGGACCGGTTCTATTGCCTTCCTGACACGCTGAACAAATCCCGTGTTATTCGTGTACGTTCCGTCCATCTCGGCGAACGATGTCGCGGGAAAAACAACATCGGCGTACTGAGTAGTTTCGGTTTCGAACAATTCCTGAACGACAACGAATTCCTTGTTCTGAAGAAGCTGCGGCGACATACCGGTCTCGGGATATTCCGACAAGCTTCCGCCGATCAGCAACGCTTTCGAACTGTTTATGACGTCGAGCAAACCTTTTTTGCCGTTGGCCATGTCGTTCGCACCGACAGAGTTGTTGTACAGCGGCAACGGCTGGAGCAGAACACGGCGATTCTCGGACGCGTAATTCGCAGCCGATGATGCGATCGCGGCCTGGGCCTCATGAGAAAGGTCGTTTCCGATCATGATGATCAGATCGCCCTCAGTCTCGCCGATCGCGCGGAGAATATCTTCGATCTCTGAGAGTTCGACACCGAGCTTCGCCGCAAGACCACTCGTTGCTGAATCGGCAAACGCCAAAGCGAATGCGTCGTACGAACCTTTATTGACGTGGAGGAACTGTTTCGCCTGTGCAGTGATCCTGATCGGCGTGTCATTCACGACGATGAATTTTGCTCCGCCGTTCCTCACCGCCTGACGGATCTGCTTTCCGGTAAACGTTTGTTCTTCTTCCGGCTCCCCGCCGATAAGAAGGATGGTGCTCGCGTACCGAATATCCTTGTGGGTCGCAAGCGGAACACTAAGATTGGAAAATACCGCTGACAGGTCGTACTTGTCCGAAATCGCAAAATTATCGGTCTTAACAACCTCGCCGGCAAAACGCCTCAGCGTAAAAATCGATTCGTTCGTTAGCCGGGGGCTCGCGATCACACCGACCGCGCTGCCGTACGCCGCTAACTTGTCGGCTGCAAAGCGAATCGCATCGTCCCATGTGACGGGTATAAGCTTTCCGCCTTTCGTATAGCGGATCATCGGCGTTTTAAGCCGGTCCGGGTGATTTACGAACTCGTGTCCGAATCGCGCTTTTACATCCAGGAACTCGCCGTTCAGACCATTGACGTACCGGTCGCGTGCAACGATCCGGTGGACATAGCCATTGCGCGTACCGATCGAAAGCTGCATGCCGTCCGAGCTGTAAGGGTCCGTCGAGATCGTCTGTTCAAGTTCCCACGGGCGCGTCTCATGACGGTACACGCCGTCGAGCAAAGTTCCTGTGGGACAAACCTCGATACAGTTTCCGCACTGCGAGCAATCCAGCCACCCACCATAGGTTCCGATCACGGTGCTCGAACCGCGGTTGCCGGCTTCGATCGCGTCCTCGCCCATCCATTCGTCGCAGACGCGTGTGCAGCGTTTACAGAGGATGCATCGCTGCGGATCGTTGGCAACGATCGGCGACAGATACTTTTCCGGAGCGACATTCTTGCGCTCGGTGAACCGCTCTTCTACGTCACCCCAGTCGAATATTACTTCCTGCAGCTCGCACTCACCGCCGCGGTCGCATACCGGGCAGTCGAGCGGATGATTAACGAGCAGGAACTCACCCATCGCCCGCTGTGCCTTCTCGATCTCGGGGCTCTGCGTCGTGACGATCATGCCATCCGTACACGTGATCGTGCACGAGGTCTGCAGTTTCGGCATCTTCTCTATCCTGACCAGGCACATCCGGCATGATGCCTGCGGTGCAAGGTCCTTGTAGTAGCAGAAAGATGGAATGTTATACGCGTTATCGCGGCAGACGTCGATCAAAACCGCACCTTTTTCGGTCTCGAACTCCTTGCCGTTAATCGTTATTTTGATCAGCTCTTTTGACATTAAACAGATTCGGACCGTTATTCTTCAGTCTTCTTTCGTCTGGTCGCCTTCTTCGGCTCCGCCTGCGTCTCCGCGGCGGCAGCGCCGGTTACTTTCTTCTTGTGCTTCGGACGCGTCTTTCCATAGCTGCCCGCAAAAATTTTGCCCTTTCGGCTTCGCTTATCGCCTTTTCCCATAGTTATCTCCTCAGTTCAGACTGCGAGCTTTAGCTCGTTATCCGGGAAGAGACGCGATAAATCGCGCACTCTGAACTTATTCATCAAACATTACTCGCGTAAATGTCTGTTCTCTCGTGCAGCCACTTCTTAAAATCGTCGGGGAACTGCTTGATCGCGCTTTGGATCGGCCAGGCTGCAGCATCACCGAGAGGGCAGAACGATTTGCCCTCGATGTTGTCGCAGATGTCGAGCATCAGTTGAGCGTCTTCCGGCCTCCCGCCGCCTGAGGCGATACGGTCAAAGATCTTGACAAGCCAGTCCGTTCCCTCGCGACACGGGGTGCACCAGCCGCACGACTCGTGTTTGTAGAACTCGGTCAGGTTCTTTGTCGATTCCATAATGTCGACCGTTTCGTCCATGACCATCATTCCACCGGTACCGAGCATCGAGCCGGCAGCAACGAGTCCCTCGTAATCGAGCGTGACGTTTTTGCCGATGATCTGTCCGGCGTTCATGATGTAGACACTCGAGCCGCCAGGGATCACGGCTTTCAGCTTCTTGTCGTCGCGAAGCATCCCGCCGCAGTCTTCCATGATGAAGCTCTCCATGTCCGAATAGCCCATCGGAAGCTCGTAGACGCCGGGCCGTTTCACGTGACCGCTAATAGACCACAGCTTCGTCCCGCCGGACTTTTCCGTCCCCAGATCCCGCCACGGAATGCCTCCCATCTCGATGATCTGCGGTACGGACGTGAAGGTCTCGACGTTGTTCACGATCGTCGGACTTGCGTACAAACCTTCGACGGCGGGAAACGGCGGCTTCATCCGCGGGTGGCCGCGGTAGCCTTCGAGCGAACTTAGTAAGGCGGTCTCTTCGCCGCAGATGTAAGCTCCGGCCCCCGTGTGCGTATGGATGTCCATACTAAAATCAGAGCCGAGAATATTCTTGCCGAGCATCCCTGCCTCGCGCGCTTCCGCCAGGGCTCGGTCCATGATGTCGATCAGATATTTGTATTCGCCGCGGGTGTAGATGTATCCGGTATTCGAACCCAGCGCCCAACCCGCGATGATCATTCCCTCGATCATCGAGTGTGGGTCGCGCTCCATGAGGTAACGATCTTTGAACGATCCCGGTTCGGATTCGTCGGCGTTGCAGACGACATACTTCGGTTTCGGGCTGTCCTTCGGGACAAACGACCACTTCAAACCGGTAGGGAAGCCGGCACCACCGCGGCCGCGCAGTGCGCTCGCCTTAACCTCTTCGATGATGTCGGCCGGCGACATCTTGAGAGCCTTTTTCAACGACTCGTACCCGCCCGTCTCGCGATACACCCTGAGCGTGTGCCCATTCTCGATGTGCACCCGCTTGAGTTGTAATGGCTCGCAGCCGATCGCTCTAATTTCCATTTCTATTTTTTCGCGGGAACTATTTCAACGATTTTTCCAAGAATACTTTTTCGTTTTATGGTCGACGGTTGCCAAATCCTACTATCGGCGCTGTTTATTCGATTGTCGCCTAACACAAAGTACTCAGCTTCCGGAATTACAAGTGGGCCGAAATTTGACTCGCTCCAATCCTCTTTTTCGAACGGTTCGTGAAGCAATTTGTCGTCAACAAAAACCTCACCGTTCTTTATCTCAATCTTCTCACCTGGCAGTCCGATCACCCGTTTGTAGTGGAAAAGATCGGATGACACCATGAAGGCGATAATGTCGAATCGCGCTATTGCCGCATCTCGGTCATAAGCTCGTCGGCCTATAACGAGATTGTCACCATCTTTAATCGTCGGCGACATGCCGATGCCCTCGGCTCTTACCGTTTTCAAATCCTGACCAAGACCGCAACTCACAGGTGAGAAACAAAAGACTAAAATCGAGAGAGCTATCGCGTGCATATCTACTTCAAAGAATCCAAAATCTCATCCACCTTCGACACCGTAAGATCCTCATGATAGTCAAACCCGATCTGCATCATCGGCGCCGTTCCGCAACTTCCCAAGCATTCGACCATCGAGACCGTGAACTTTCCGTCTGCGGTCGTCTCGCCCGGATGAATGCCGAGCTTCGAGCAGATGTGGTCGGTGATGTCGGGTTCTCCCATGATCCGGCAGGATAGTGTTTTGCAGATCTGTATGTGATGACGGCCGACCGGACGCAAATTGAACATCGAGTAGAACGTCGCGGTTTCCCACACGTCAGTCACCTCGAGATCGAGAAAATTCGCCAGGAAATTCACGCCCGCGTTGTCGATCCATCCGCGCTCGCGTTGGACGAGCATCAGCAGCGGTATCAACGCCGAGCGTTTTCGTTCCAGCGGATACTTAGCTACGTGCGTATTCATCTCCGCGATGAGCTCGGGAGAGAACTCTGCCACTTCGTCGGTCTTGACGATCTTATCCGTGTAACTTGTTGGTGTTGCTGCGGCCATTTACGTTGCTATCCTTTGCTCGAACTGCGTGACTCGATTCTCGATCGCATCGAGGCTTGATCGAACATCTTCGCCAAGGAGAAGAGAATCGGTGAGATCAATGATACTGTCGTTGATCTCCTTTAGCTCCCGGTCAAAGCTGTCTGAAAAGCGATTAGCCCTTTTCAATCGGATCTCAGCGACCGACAACCGACATCGAGATAGCATAAATCGACTGCGCGGTTTGGTCTTCACGGCTTAGCTCTGGTACATGAATCTGAGGCGATTCGCTCATACTCTGTCGTTAATCGGTCAATGGTCTGGATACCAGGGACCGATAAAGCTCCTCCTAGTGCTCCCGACTTTTCAAATCAGAGACGTCATGTTCGACTGCGGTCAACCGCCGATCATTCATGATTACTGTATCCGCGATGCTGTCGATCTTGCCCTCTAAGCGGTCGACCTTTCCTTCGACGCGCACAGTTCTTGTCTTGAGGTCCTTAACGTCAGACTTTACGTCCTTCACGTCCGTCGCAAGATTGTCGACCTTAACGATCATGTTTTCCATGAGGCGCAAAAGTTCAGCCATATTCGCTTCCTGAGGCATTGTGGGAGTCCTCCAGATTTTGTTTCTACCTATCTATCTCACCCAACACAATATCCAAACTTCCAATGATCGCCACGACATCCGCGACCATCTCGCCCTCGCTCATCACAGGTAACGCCGAAAGATTCACGAAGCTCGGTCCGCGGAAATGCACGCGATCGGGTTTCGGACCGCCGTTCGATTTCATGTAAACGCCGAGTTCGCCTTTCGAAGCCTCGATCGGCATGTAAACTTCGCCGGGCGGGATGTTGAATCCTTCGGCGACGATCAGGAAGTGATGGATCAGCGAATCCATGTGCTTCCGCATGTCGTCGCGGTCGGGAAGGACGACCTTAGGCGCATCGGCCTTGATCGGGCCCGGTCTCAAGCGATCAAGTGCCTGGCGGACGATCTTGTATGACTCGTAGCACTCGCGCATTCGGACCCGGAATCGCGCCCAGACGTCACAATCCTGTTCGACCGGTATTTCAAAATCGTAGGTCTCGTACCCCGTGTACGGATTGTCGCGGCGAAGATCGAGGTCGACGCCGCTGCCGCGCAGGCACGGACCGGTCAATCCCCAGTCGATCGCGTCTTCCGCCGAGATGACGCCGATGCCCATCGTCCTGCTCTGCCAAATGGTATTTCCGGTGACGAGCGTTTCAAATGTGTTCATCGCCTCCGGAAAGTCCGCCATGAACTGATTGCAACGCCGTTCAAATCCCGCGGGCAGATCCATCATCAATCCGCCGATACGGAAATAGCTCGGAGTCATCCTGCCGCCCGACGCTGCCTCGATCAGGTTCAGGATCTTTTCGCGCTGACGGAAGCAGTAGAAGAAAACCGACATCGCACCTATATCCAGCGCGTGCGTTCCCAGCCAGACCATGTGGGATGCGATGCGCTGCAGCTCACACATGAGAACGCGTATCACTTGCGCGCGTTCGGGAATTTCAAGGTCAAGCAGTTTCTCGGCGGCCATCACATACGCGAGGTTGTTGCCGAGCGGATTCAGGTAATCCATCCGGTCGGTAATGACGATGCCTTGCTGATATTTTTTGTACTCGAACAGTTTCTCCATTCCGGTGTGAAGATAACCGATGTCCGGAATGGCCTTGATGACGAGCTCGCCGTCGAGACGCAGATCGAGCCGCAGGACGCCGTGAGTCGACGGGTGCTGCGGCCCCATCGACAGCGTCATCTGCGACTCAAGCGATTCGTCTAAAACTTCAACGCCGGGAATGTTCTCAACTGCGGTACTCATCTCAAATAATGGTGAATGGTGAACGGTAAGTGGTGAATGAAATCTTCTAAGTCGAGAAATTCACCGTTCACCATTCATAGTTGACCGTTAACTCAGTTCATGCTGTACGGTTCGTAACCGCGCAGCGGGTAATCTTTTCTCAACGCGTGGCCGTCAAAGTCACTCGGGAGAAGAATCCGGCGGAGATCCGGGTGTCCATCAAAGATCACACCGAACATGTCGTAGGTCTCACGCTCGTGCCAGTCGGCCGTTCTCCAAAGCGTTGTCACCGTCTCGACGTGCGGATCGTCCTCGCTCAACAGAACCTTCAGACGAAGCCGCTTGTGATGCTTTGTAGAGAACAAATGGTAATTGACCTCGAATCGCGGATCTTCCTCCGGACCGCGGTCGGCCCCGCAGAGGTCGGCAAGCATGTCAAAGCCCTGCTCGTTTTTCAAAAACGCGCATGCTTCCGCGATCGACTCGCGGGGAGTCACTACGGTGACTTCGCCGTGTCCCTCGACTACTTCCATGATCCAATTCGGATTCCCGCCTTTTAATTTATCGACAAACTCGCGAAGCTGTTCGGTCATAAACTTGGTGATATAAACCGCGAGACGCTGGGCCGCAGAATTCGCATGTTAAGTACTGCTCTGCGTCCCGGCGTCTCTGCGGTAAAAACCTTCCTTACGAAGATCGCCTTTTCTCGTGCCGCGAAGGGATCGTGTACGGCCGCGAAACCTGATGCTGTGCGACCTCGATCTCGGTCTCCTTTTCAAGCGCCGTACCTTCGGTCACAGGCAGCGTTCCGGGAACGATCGAGACGCGCGATTCCGGTTCGAACGTATCGCGGCGATCCTTGACCGATTCCTTCATGATCTTGTCCTGGAGCATCGTGATCGCGTGGACGAGCATCTCCGGTCGCGGCGGGCAGCCGGGAACGTAGATATCGACCGGCACGATCTTGTCGACCCCCTGGACGATCGCGTAATTGTCGAATACTCCGCCCGACGTCGCACATGCACCCATCGAGATGACCCACTTCGGCTCAGGCATCTGGTCGTAGATCCGACGTAGCACCGGGGCCATTTTTCGCGAGACGCGTCCCGAGACAATCATCACGTCGGCCTGCCGCGGGCTGGCGCGAAACGTCTCAGCACCAAACCTCGACAGATCGTTTCTAGCCGAAACGGTGTTCATCATCTCGATTGCGCAGCAAGCCAGGCCAAAAGTCGCGGGCCAGAGGCTGCTTTTGCGCGCCCAGTTGACCACTGCGTCAAGCTTTACAGTCACAACATCGGGAAGCGATTCAAATAATGTATTTTCTAAACCCATAATGAGTTAGATTTCAGACGATCGCTACGGGATCGCCGCTATCTCTAAGCCGCCACCTTAAGCGGTTGAGACCTTTGTTCGCGGCGCTTTTTGGCCATCTGCTTCGCCTCTTCTCTAGCCTCTGCTCGAGCCTGTAAACCCCAGTCGAATGTCCCCTTCTTCCACACGTAGATGTACCCGACGATCAACGTCGCAATAAAAACAATGATCTCGAGGAAAGCGATAGTACCGAACGCGATCCCGCTCAACTGCTGCTCTGCGAGCAGGCTTTTGAAAGCTACAGCGAACGGGATGATGAACAGGACTTCAATATCGAACAAGAGGAAAATAACAGCGACCGTGTAGAACTTGATCGAGTAGCGGTCCCGGGCGCTACCGACCGGGTCCTTGCCGCATTCGTAGGGCATCAATTTTGTCGCGGTCCGTTTGCGTGGTCCGATTAGCTGTGTGACTAGAAGCTGGCTTACGGCGAATCCAACCGCGACCAAAAACATGATCGCAATCGGAGCGTAATCCATCAGGTTGTGCTCGGTCATTTAAATCCTTTAATCGATCCAAGGGCTTTTCAACAGACATCAGACAGCGTCCTCTGCCACGGAATCGAAACTGTCGGCTCAAGCTAAATCGTAAGTGAACCGAATAGGTGTGTCAAGGCGATGTCTCAGGCTTCGAACGTAGAAAAAATCGTGTGTTTTCCACAAATTGCGGGACTTCGAGCGCGACTTAATTTATTGACCGGAAGCGCGGGCGTGTGCTAAATTTTTAACTGGCCAGACTCCAGTTTCGGCCGCACCTGCCTCAAAGATCTTCCCCTGTGACACCGTGATTACTGGCTACAATACCGACATCGAATTCGAAGGCGTTACCTATCACGTACAAACCGAGGACAAAGGTTTAGCAAAGCCCATCATCCTGTCGCTCGTGTACGATCGCGGTACCATCCTCGCCAGCAAGCGCCTTCCTTACGATGACTTGCTGAGTGAGGGACTGGACGAGGAGGTCCTCGCTGCTCGACTTCATCGCCAGCACAAACTTATCTGCGCCGCGATCCAAGCCGGCCGGATCGAAGACCTCAAGAAGATGGCGGCGCGGGAAACCATGATGGCGTCAGAGAGTGCCGGAGCCCGCGCGCCGGAACATGCGGGCGGCAACGTGCGGGGCGTTGACACGGCCGCCCCGCCTGCGGCGATAAGCCTTGACGAGCTGGAAGAACTGTTGCTGCCGATCCCGAAACCCGTATACGGCGGGATGCTGGACATTCCTTTTAACCGCCCCGTCTCCAAGCCGTCGGTCGATCGGATCATTAAGCCGAGTGACCTGCTTTCCTCCGACGAAGTGGTCCTGCCTGCTGAAGCGGTCGAGATCGTGAGTGAAATGGTTGGCAAGGAACGCTCCTTCAATAACAAGCTCAGCATCGAGCTGCTTGGCGAGGCGAAGTTCAAGGGTGGCGAACGGAAGAGCATAACTTTAATGGTTTGCCGGGGAACCGACCGAAAGATAGTCAATGCTGCTCAGGTCATGGTGAAGATCCTCGGCAGCAGCTTCCGTCCGCTCATCTTTCACGCGAGTACGGATATGAATGGGCTCGCGAGCGTAAACATACAGCTTCCGAACTTCAATTCCGGCCGAGCGGCGCTTCTCGCACGGGCCGTGAGTGACGGAGAAGAAGTAGAGCTGCGTCGGGCAATCACCCACGGTTAAGAATTGAACGCCGCATCCGATTGAGAGAGAATTCTCGGTAGGATGAAGATAAAGATCAACGGCGAAATTAAAGAGCTCGAGAAGGCTTTGAGTTTGAGCCAGATCCTCGAGCTTTTTTCGTTGCCGGCGCAGCGTGTTGCGGTAGAGCTAAATCGCAGGGTGGTTCGTAAGCAGGACTGGAGCACAACGATCGTTGAGGATGATGACCGTATAGAGGTCGTGCATTTCGTCGGCGGAGGGTAGGGTAACGGGGAGACGGGAGACACGGAGACAGGGACACCTTTGCCTTCTTTCTGCCTTTGCGTGAAAATCAGACTTCACATGACAGACACTCTTCAGCTAGCAGGTAAGTCTTTTGATTCGCGTCTTATTATCGGGACCGGAAAGTATCGCTCATTCGAGGAGATGAAGGCAGCGCATACCGCGTCGGGCGCCGAAATGGTTACGGTGGCCGTCAACCGCGTACCGCTCGATAGAAAGACCGAATCGTTTCTCGATCACCTCGATCCGGCGATGCAGATTCTGCCGAACACAGCGGGCTGCTACGACGCCGAACACGCCATTCGCACCGCACGTCTCGCACGTGAGGCACTCGAAACGGACTGGGTAAAGCTCGAAGTGATCGGAGATCAGACGACGCTTTTACCAGACAACGAGCAGACGCTCGAGGCGGCTCGCGTGCTGATCAAAGAGGGGTTTATTGTGTTGCCGTATTTTACCGACGATCTGATCATGGCGAAAAAGCTGATTGAAGCGGGCTGCCCCGCCGTGATGCCGCTGGCGGCACCGATCGGTTCGGGAATGGGAGTGCAAAATCCTTCGAATCTTCGGATCATGCGTGAACAATTGCCGGATGCGACGATCATCGTCGATGCAGGGGTTGGTGTTCCGTCCGATGCTGCGGTCGCGATGGAACTTGGGGCAGACGCGATACTCATGAACACCGCGATCGCCGAAGCCGGAAATCCCGGACAAATGGCGACAGCCATGAAGCTCGCTGTCGAAGCCGGCCGTCTCGCCTATCTCTCCGGTAGAATGCCGAAACGTCTCTACGCGTCGGCCTCCAGCCCGATCCAGGGTGCAATAAAGTAATTAAAACTCGAGTTCGGCAACGATTGGCAGGTGGTCAGATGCCACGAGTGACCGTCGGCTCTTATGAAGAGACGCGGTCCGCAACGTGAAAGCATCGTCGAAGTAGATGTGATCGAGATGGACGATCGGAGCGATTCCCGGAAAAGTGCGCATCGTACCGAGATGCAGCTTGGGATCGACGCTTTGAAATTTTGATTTGAACATTCGTGTCGTGAGGCCGCGGATCCACTCATTAAAGTCCCCCGCGATGATCCGCATCCCGTCGATCTGAGGGTCGTCGAGAACATGCTCCACGAGCAGCTTCCGGACCTGCAGGCGGCGCTCGAAGAAGGACGTCCCGAGATGTAGGTTCACGAAGTGAACATTCCTGTCCGGGCTCATTCCGATCTCCGCCCGCAGACAGCCGCGCGGCTCGCGTCGTGTGATGCTGATGTCGTAGTTTTGAAATGCGACGATCGGGAGACGGCTCAGAATCACATTGCCATAGTCCGCACCGTAGTGTTTTCGGTTTTCACCGAGACAAAAGTACATGCCAAGTTCCTCGGCAAGGAACTCCGCCTGATGATCGCGAAATCCGCGGTCCGAGTGGCACACCACCTCCTGCAAACCGATAACATCCGCCTCGAGTTCGCGGAGAACATCAGCGATGCGCTCGGGTGAATAGCGGCGATCCATCCCGACGCACTTGTGAATGTTGTAGGTTGCGATCCGGATACTGTTCATCACCCGTTGCGGTAGTTTTGAACGGCCTTGACGAGTGTAGGGATCGCCAGTAAAAGGAGAATCGCGATGAGCGGGATCGACGCGATCCGCGGGAAAAAGATAAACAGAGCGGCGAGGATCAGCAATGCTCCGCCCACGATTCCGAGCAGGCGGGCTTCCGCAGCGCCAAGCGGTATTTGCTGAGTTATCGCTGAGCTGATCGATGTCGCCGCGTTAAGGGCTCCGGCCGTCGCCTTACGAACGCTGCCTCCCGCACGGCGGTTTCGGCCACGAGTTTTGCCGCGCACTTTCTTTTGCTTGGTGTCCGTTAGAACGATCTCCGTCGAATTCGTTAGGTCGCGGAGAAACATCTCCTGCATGCGCTGCCCGAAACCTTCGTCCTCGACAAGTACGTCAAGCTCATAGTTCCCGAACCAGCTGGCGATATTCAGGTTCGTGGAACCGACACGGGAGAATCGTCCGTCGAAAACCGCAGTCTTCGCATGCATCATGGGTCCATTCCACTCGAAGACCCGGACGCCGGATTCGAGCAGCGGCCGATATATCGAGCGTGTCGTGTCGCGGATTAGCGGGATATCGGTCGACTGCGGAACCAGCATCCGGACGTCCACCCCATCTTCGGCTGCGGCTTTCAGTGCCTCCAGGTACGAGGGAAGGCCGATGAAATACGCATCGGTGAACCACATCGAGTCGCGCGCGGTCGCTGCCAGAAGCTGGTCCAACCGGTAAATATGAGCCACTCCGGGAACGCTCTGCACCACCCGGAGGGCTACCGATCCTGTTCGCGCGATCTCATCACGACGGGCGAGCCGCTTCTTATCGATAGCCACGCCGCCGGTTGCCGCCCAGACTTCAGCAAACGACGCCTCGACGTCAGCGACCGCAGGGCCCGTCACTTTGACGCCGGTGTCGCGCCAACCGGGTATGTTCCGTTCGGGGTGACCCACCCAGTCCTGGCCGACACAAAGTCCCGTCACAAAGGCCGTCTTTGCATCGACGACGAGCAGCTTGCGGTGATCCCGCACGAGAAAGCCTACCGGATCGGTAAATCTCGGCGGGTTATATACCCGGACATCGACACCGTTATCTCTAAGCTGTTTCCAGTACGCTCGTGACGTTTTTCCAAAACCGCCGAGCCAGTCATAGATGACCTTCACCTCGACGCCCGCCTTCGCTTTTTTGATCAAGGCGTCGGCGAAAATGCGGCCCTGTTCGTCCTCGTGGATGATGTAACTCTCGAAGAATATGCGGTCTTCCGCCTTCTCGATCGCATCCAGCCAGGCGGGATAGTTCTCGGACGCATCCACAAGCAGCCCCACGTCGTTGCCGTGGATCAATTCCGCTCGCGTCACGCGCTCCAGACTCTCGTTCTGAAAGTCCGGATCAACGAGCGTTCGATCTATATCAATAACCGGACGTGGCTTGGTGGTTGTTCTCATCCCTATGATCGGATTATACAGTCTTCGCCATATCTGTAAGAATGTTTCCGTGGGCGAACCGGGATCGTTAAAGCTGAAAGTTTTGTTCTTCGGAGCGACGGCGGAAGCCGCAGGAACACGGTCTACTGTTCTCGAGATCCCGCCCGGTGCCGCCAGCGGCAACGCACTGAAAAAGGTGCTTGAGCTTTATCCCGAGCTCGCTTCACACAAGCTGCTCTTTTCCGTAAATCAGACGTACGCGCGAGGCGATGAGCCATTGAATACTGGCGACGAGCTTGCCGTTTTTACGGCCGTTTCGGGCGGATAGCGTGCATGGACTTTTTCGAACTTACTACTGATCCGATCGACATCACGTCTGTCTCGCGGCGAGTCATTCCTCCCGAATGCGGTGCGACCGTTACGTTGGATGGATATGTACGAAAGTTCACGAAAGGACGCGAGACACTTTATCTGATCTACGAGGCGTACGAACCGATGGCCCTGAAAGAAATGCAGAAACTAATATTGCAGGCGAAGACAGATTTCGAGATCTCGAATGTCGGCATCGTCCACCGTCTTGGCCGGCTCGAGATAGGGGAGACGAGCGTCGCCATCTCCGTCGCCGCACCACACCGCAGGGCGGCATTCGCTGCATGCGAATGGCTCATCCGCGAGTTAAAACGGACTGTGCCGATCTGGAAAAAGGAAGTGTACGCCGACGGCGAGGAGTGGATCGAAGGTGATCGAGGCGCAGTTGTCTAACTAAGCTTCAGACGCGCTTCGGCTACGGTTTGATCGAACAATTTTTCCAGTTTCGGATTCGCTCCGCGCAAACCCGCGACTACATTCTCACCCCACTGAACATATTCCCGCCGCCGTTCGACCGGCCAGTCGGCTGGAGGGTTCAGCGTTACATCGCGGATATTGCTGATCTTATCAGCGAGCTTTATCTGTTTGGCCCCGTGCGACAAATGCGGTGCGTGCTCCACCTGCAGCCGTTTCCGTTCCGCTTTCGGTAGCGACTTATCGTCGGTGACCTCCCGTACTAACCCGGCGACACGCTGACCGAACTGTGCTTCCAATTCCTCGAACGTCACGTCGCAATCCTCAACGGTGTCGTGCAGTATACCCGCGACGATCACGTCGATGTCGTCGATCGCACCGTCATTCACAAGCGTGCTTGCGACCTCGAGCGGGTGGTTGATGTAGGGCTGCCCGTCGCTGCCCTTTCGCTTTTGGTTCTTGTGCTTATCGGCCGCAAAGCTGGCGGCCGATAAGACCTTTGATAGAGTGTTCATACTTCAGTCTTGTCAAAATGAAGAAAAAAGGTCAACGCACCGGCGTTGACCGAAAGAGGAGAAATTGTTCTGCGTCCTACTTAATGACCTCGACTGTCAGCGTTTGCTCTCCCGTTATCAGGAATTCAGCGGGCGGAAGCGATAACTCGTTAACGATCGTCTGCATTGCCGGCTTGATGCCTCCCGCGGTGCGGTCGTTGTTTAGAGTAGCCAGCACTGAAGGCGGTAGATTCGGCATTTCATTAGAGCCGATGATCGCTCCGTTGGTCGTCCTGAACGTTTGCAGGTAGAGGCGATCCGGTAATTTCACTTTGTTTATCGTCGCGATCAGGTCGCCAAGATCGCGCGGAACAAACTGTTGGATAGAAGAATTCTGCTGTATTTCTTTGCCATCGGCAACCGTGATGGTCAGGTTGCCGGCTGGCGTACCGACCGGAATGGTCACCGGGATGCGTTGGGTAAATATCTTGCCCGAATTGGTTCTCGCGAATGCCTGTACTTCGACCGTCTCACCGGCCCGCACCTGGTTACGATCGATCGATATCCGCTCGAGCACGGCGGTTCGGCTGCCATCCACCGCTCTTAAATTCAAATTGATCCCACTGATCTCCAGGTCGTCAAACCGGCTCTTCATCAGCGAGGCGACCGGAGCCGCGACGGACGATGCCGTGAACTGTGTTGCCTGACTCCCTGCGAACCGCCGCAAAATTTTTACCGGACTATGTCCCTTTACCGCGATCTCGCCTTCGATCTCGACGGTCGATTCACCTAGTGAACGTTCGTGAGCTATGGCCGTGTTGTAAATGGCAATGTTCAGTAGCAGCGGCGTCAGGAAGTCGTCCTTCGCCACCTCGAAATTCAGTGTGTCTGTCTGGCCGCGACTAGTCGTCAGGTTGATCTTTACGGGAATCATCTTCGGGGCCTGGCCGAGCTTCCCGAACACCCCGGTCGCGCGATCCTGCGTCATAGACCCGACCATCGAGTCCGGAACCGCGAGCTTGAATGAATTATTGACACTCGGAATAACGGTCACGACGTGCGACTCGGCCATCGGCAGGTCGGACGTCCCGAGATTCAGAAATGGATGGCCGAACGCGTAAATCTTTTCGCCGTCACGCCACGTTACAGTTCCCGCAGCAGCGAGGCTGTAGTCACCTCGAGTCAACTGCATCGACACGGAATCGCCCCCGACCAGCGTCGTCTCGTCCGCTTTTTTCATTGGGGATATCGCCGCCGAACCACCGACAGCGGAAACGGGCAATAGTCCTGCCTGAAGGAGCTGAGGAGCAAAAACATTCAGCGTTTCTTGTGAGAATCCGGTAAAGGTGACCGGCGTCGCAATTGGCTGGAACGTCTGACCCGCGACCGACATCAGAAGAGAATTACTAGCGATCCCGGAAAGAAGACCGCTCGCCGCCGGGCTTTTCGGAAAACTTGTTGTCCAGTTTGTCGAAGCAAGTTCCGCAAATGACAGCGCTCGGGGCTCGGACGATGCTGCCTTCCCGCCCTGCTTTTGTTCGAAGATCGAGATCATCTGTTCGATCGGTGTAATTCCGCAGATCGGCTCCTTCGAGAACGGAAAGCTATAAGAGATCGCCCCGACCAGTCTTCCGTCGATGTAAACAGGCGAACCGGACATTCCGGCAAAAACGCTGGTTCTGTCGGCGCTTCCACCGCTCAGCCGGCCGACGATGAGGTCTTGTTTCGGTCCGATAGCCCCCGGAACGACGCCGAGGATCTCGACATCAAATTCCTCGGCTTCACTACCTCGGAACACGGTTCGTGCCCGCCCCCGCATCCCTTCATGCAGCTGTGACAGCGGCATAAAAGCATTTCTGGTCGCCACGGCAGACGATCCACCGACAGAGCCTGGAATCTGGGCTGCCAGGTCGATAACAAGAGCCCAAGCTATCGTTATCAGAACAAGGAATTTAGG
Organism: Pyrinomonadaceae bacterium; assembly: GCA_036375155.1. Lineage (GTDB taxonomy): Bacteria > Acidobacteriota > Blastocatellia > Pyrinomonadales > Pyrinomonadaceae > OLB17. Next base: position 5,783 of record DASUSJ010000266.1, on the reverse strand, counting down.
GTTTAACATCTTCAACAAAAAACCTTCCTTCAGACTGCCGAATATGGTAACATTTCGACTGGCATATCTGAAGCCTTTTTCCTATCAGGCTTCTTCTAAGAATCCCTTCATCTTTCCAAAGTTGTATCACTTCCGAATTCGTTTTATATGGCTAAGAGTGTTCGTCTTCTCAAAAGTCTTTCCCGGCTCCTACTTCCTGTGATCGTGCTGCTGGTCCTTGCTGTCGCGACCGCTTCGGTTTGGCTGGTTCACGAGACCGCTCATCCCGTAAGCGCCGCGTACCTTGTAACACCGCAAGTCTACGGAATGCTGAGCGCGCGAGGTGCCCAGGTTACGGATGAGAACTGGGTGAACAAGGACGGTTCCCCAGCGCGAGGATGGCTGCTCCGAGGTGCGCCGAACGCCCCGGCCGTGATCCTCCTTCACAAATACGGCGCGAATCGTTCCCACGTACTGAACCTTGGGGTGAAGCTAAACGAGGCGACGAATTTCACGATCCTGATGCCGGACCAGCGCGGTCACGGACAGAATCCGGCCGTCGCGTACACTTCATTCGGGGGTTGCGAAGCAGACGACACTACCGCCGCTATCGAGTTCTTACGAGGTCTCAAAACCCCGGAACAATTTCCGCTCGTTGGGAAGGAGGTCGGTCTTTACGGTTTAGAAATGGGATCGTTTGCGGCGATCGCCGCGGCGACCGGAAACGACAGCATAAAAGCACTTGCCCTGGACTCTGTTCCCCAGAACGCCGACAGCCTGCTGGCGTCAACCGTAGAAAAAAGGTTCCCCTTCGGAAGTGCGGTGACCGCAAAATTCGCACAGCTGGGGACGCACCCTTACTTTTTCGAAGGTTGTTTCAAACGGGAGACTTCATGCGACATGGCCAAGACATTAAAGGGGAGAAAGGTCTTGTTATTGGGTGGGTTGGACGCGCCGCAGTTTCAGGAATCTACTTCGAAACTGAGTAAGTGCTTTCCCGCGAATTCGACTGTCGAGTCGAAGACGGACCTAAGCCCGTCGGGATACAGCATCATCAACGCCTCACTCGAGCTTTCGGAAGCGTATGATCAACGCGTCATAGATTTCTTCCGTCAATCGCTTGGGCAGCCGGCGGTCTGACACTTTTACAGATCTATCTTTTTCTGAGCATGGCCGTTCGTTTGAGCGGCCTTTACTGTATTCGCGTCCTCTTCCATCCGCCCGACGGCCTGCTTGAGAATGCTCCGAAGCTTTGTCAGGCGCTCGCGTGTCGAGGTCATCTCGATCATCTTGTATTTTATGTCGTTGTCCAGGTTGAAGGCGGCGGTCACGAGGAAGGAAAGCTGCTCGGGTGCCGCTTTTGGAATCTCGGGAAAGCTGCCACGGCTGCCACTCAGCTTGAATGCCGCTTTTGCGATCCGCTCGAACAGGTCGAACACTTCGTCGGCAATCGCCGGGGTTTCAGAGGAGGCGTCCGGTTCATCTTCAAAAAACTCGACCTCACCAACCAGATACGGATCGCCTGTTTCGGCATACTCTAGAAGCCGGTAGCGAATGACTCCGGCTGCAAGGATGTTCGATCTGCCGTCCGGAAGCATACTTACTTCACGGACCTCCGCGGCACACCCGACGCCTCCGGGCGGCGGTCGATCGAGTATATTTCCTTCTTGTTCAAATAAAGTGATACCGAAAAGGTTCTTGCGGAGTTCGATATCTTTGAGCATTTGCCGGTAGCGCGGTTCGAAAATATGGAGCGGCAGAACCTCGTTGGGCATAAGCACCAGCGGCAGAGGGAACAGCGGAAGCTGTTTGACGCCGAATACTTTTTCCTGGGCCTCTGACATTCTATCTGACCATCGTTCCGATAAACTCCGCGATCTTCTCCGGGTCCTCGTCGCTCAACGCAAGCCGCTTTGCCCCAATAACGGCATCCGAAATACTCTCAGCCCTTCCCTTGAACCGGTTATCGCGCTGTACGAGATCCTCGACCACACGACGCTCCAGGACCTCACGTCCCGCGTCCTCCGGGACGTCTAGCGCGGCGGCGTATTCCACAGGCACCGACATATTTTTCAGCCGAACATAAAGTGCGCCGGTTAGCTTTCGCGCTTCGTCCCGGATACGTTTTGCCTCGATTAGCGAATTCGGAAAACCCAACTGGCCGCGCAACGTGATCTCGATTATCGGAGGGATCTCTTCAACGACGTGCGCTTCTCGCGTAACTTTCTCGAGCAGGTCGCGGGTCAGATCTTTTGTATCGGAATAATTTGTGACGTCGAACGATAGCCGCTGGAACGGACGCTGGCGATAATCCTCAATGTGTTTTGCGGTGACCTTGTTGTCATCGTCCACCTCGACCAGAAATACGCCCCGGGTTTCGCGATATTCCGAAATGTTTGTGACCTCGATCGAGCCCGGATTAAAAGCCCAGTTGTCGATCTCGTAATGCATGTGAGTATGGCCGAGACCGACGTATTCCGTCACGGACTTCAACTCCGAAAGAGCGGAAATGGAAAGTGCGGGTATCGGATGCGTTTGATGTCCCTCGACGTCAGTGTGCAGCATGAGGATGTGGAATGCGCCATCGCGGCGGTTCTCCTTTATGGCCGCGGTCAGCATCGGTATGGCCCAGTTCGCCGAAGCTCCGTACCAATGCGAACCGAATATTCGGGCGCGGCCAATATCGATAAACCCGCCGCTGCCGTCCGCCCATGGACGATAGACGATTCGCCCCTCTTCGTTCGACGGTTCCAGCAGGTAGACCAGGTTCCAGTTTGCGAGACTGCGGAGCCAGCTATATTCGCTGTCGTTATGTTTCTGATCGTGATTACCCTCGATCGTGACGATCGGTATACCCGCGTCCTTCATCAGGTTAAGCCCGGCGACCGCGTAATTCATCGTCTCGGGCGGAACATTGCGCTTGTGAAAGAAGTCGCCGCACATGATCACGAAATCGACCTTTTCGTCGATGGCGTACCGCTGCAGCACGTCGATCCACGCGTCGAAGAAGTCGCGCGGACTCTCGGGCAGCTGATACCGCGTGCAGCCAAGGTGCACGTCGGAGATATGCAAAAACTTCATACGGCAATTTTAACATGGGATTAGTCTGTCGAGTCTGTCGGGTCTTTTGAGTCTATCGAGTCTTTCGAGATTAACGAGTTTGTCGGGTCTGTCGAGTCTTTCGTGTGTTCGTGTGCTTCGCGGTTCGGCTTTCGCCTATAGCCTTGGAGAGTCGTTCTGGCCGGCGGCCATAACCACCACACACCAACACACACGAAACAACACGAAAGACCCGACGGACTCCACTTACTCGACAGACCGACAGACTCAACGGACCCGATAGACTCCAAAGACTCGATAGACTAAATTAACGGCCATGGACAAAGTAGTTTTGATAACCGGGGCATCAAGCGGGATCGGGCTGGAAACGGCGAAGCTTTTTCAGATCAAGAACTGGAAAGTGGCGGCGACGATGCGCACGCCGGAGAATGCGGGAAACCTGCAGAACATCGTTGATCTGGAATGCATCCGGCTGGATGTAACAGATCCGCCATCGATTCGCTCAGCCATCGACACGACGCTTGACAAGTTTGGCCGCATCGACGCGGTCGTCAACAATGCGGGTTACGGTCTGCTCGGCCCGTTCGAAGCGGCATCTGAAGAGCAGATCCGGCGCCAGTTCGAGACCAATGTTTTCGGCGTACTGAACGTCTGCCGCGAGATCGTTCCTTATTTCCGAAAAGAGAAACGCGGTACGATCGTCAACATTTCATCGGTCGCCGGCCAGACGGCTTTTCCATTCTCGAGTCTCTACCATGCTACCAAGTGGGCTGTGGAAGGTTTCTCGGAATCGCTTCAGTACGAGCTGGAACCGTTCGGAATCCGGATCAAACTCGTCGAGCCCGGGCCCATCAAAAGCGAGTTTCACGGAAGGTCGGAAGACATCGCACATCGTGAGGACCTCCATGCTTACGAAGGGAAGTTCGAGGGATTCATTGAATTCATGCGCACGGAGAACCGTAAGGCTCCGGATGGTTCGGCGGTCGCCCAGGCGATCTACGACGCGGCGACGGACGGGAGCACGCGCTTGAGATACCGCGTCAACACGAAGGGACTCCTAACTTTGCGCAATCTCCTACCGGAAACGCTTTTCCGGTCCCTGACGAAAAAGATATTCCTGCGTTAGGGGAACCCGCTCAATTCCTCGCTGTTTGATGGCGGATGCGTCCGAATTCATCAAGCAGCGGACCAAGCTTAGCAATGATCTGCTCGTGTGCCGCGCCGTTCGCAGCGACGATGCCACCGTGGTTCTGGACATCCACGATGTCGTATCGAATACGCTGGCCAAACAAGTCTGTCAACCGCCCGCCCGCCTCCTCGAGAATTACCTGCGGTCCGCACGTGTCCCAGAACTTTGTTCTCGGCGAGAGATGAATATAGAGGTCACAGACCGCCTCGGCCACAAGTCCGACCTTCAACCCTACAGACCCGCGTTGGATCTCGCGTTTTAAACCGAACTCTTGAATGATCCTCGAGATCTTCGGACTGCGATGATTCCGAGACACGGCGAGTTTCATTTCTGAGAAATCGGTGTTGTTCGACGACCGCAGCCGGAGCGGCGAATGCCCCTCCTTCTCAACGAATGAGCCACCGCCCCTCGAGGCGTAGTAAAGCCGATCGTGTGCGGGAAGATACACGACCCCGACGGCCGGCTCGCCATCGACGGCGAGGCCGATCTGTACTGCAAAATCGCCATCCTTTTTAATGAATCCCCAAGTCCCGTCGATCGGATCCGTGATCCACACCCGACCTGTATTGGTCCGTTTGCAGGGGGCGTCGGCTTCTTCCTCGGAGAGGACAAAATCACCAGGGAAGGACGCTTTCAGGCCGTCGACTATGATTCGACTCGACGCCCGGTCCGCCACGGTGACGGGCTCAGCAAAATTGTCGATGCCGAGTTTTTCCTCGGCGATTATTTCAAGGGCGTAGTATTCGAGAACCTTGTTACCGGCTTCGCGGGCGAGGCTGATCGCTGTTTCGAGTTCGCGTTCAAGCATCAATCCAACTTAACACAGCGGCTTGGAGAATTACGATTTCTCGACGGGTTCGGTGATTCCGCAGCGGGGGCAAACTAAGGTCCGACGGGCAGGGTCGGCCCATTTGGCGAGTGCTCTGTTCGAAAGTCGCGGATTCTTGCCCTCCGCCTCACCTTCATTTAAGAGACGCGAGGGTCCGTCGTCTCCAACCCGCTGAAGCTCTCGGTCACACTGACGGCATACCCAGCCAAAACCGTCGTTGAAAAAATCGTTGAGCTGATCCAGCGAAGCGCCTCCATTGCGAACTTGGCGGGCTCTGCGTGAAACCGTAGTTCGCGCAAGGCCCGCCAATTCTAAAGAGTGAAACCGATTACAAACTTACTGGACTGATCGTCGCAGCGGCCGCGTTGTACTACCGGTCGGTGATGCGGACAGCCGTGCCGGCACTGTCAGCGTTTGACCATTCCGATACACCTGAAGCTGGACCGTTTCACCGAACTGCTTCTTATCAAGCAAACGGAAAAGATCGTCGGTATCTTTCAGTTCCTGGCCGTCAGCGGCGAGAATGATGTCCCCGAGCGTTCCGTCATCACTGACCGCTCGCAGACCAGCCCGTTCGGCAGCACCGCCGGGAACCAGGCTGTAAACAAGCAATCCCTGCTGAACCGGCATTCTGTAACCACGCTCCGCCAGATCTTTCACGCTGGGTAGCTGAGCTCCAAGCTTAGGCCGACGGACTTCGCCAAACTGGATGAGCTGCGGGATCAC
>DASUSJ010000265.1:0-29021 GCA_036375155.1 Pyrinomonadaceae bacterium | reverse complement strand
AAAGACACGGAACGGGTCACGTTCCGATCAGTAACAAACAGTGAAGACAAGAATCCTAACCGCGCTCGTTGCCCTTCCGATCTTGATCGCTTCGATCGTGCTTCCCTCTTATTTTCCGGACACCATCTGGATATTTGTGGGGATCGCTGTTATTGCGCTCGCGGCGGGTCTCTTCGAGTTTTATTCGCTGACAAAGAAACTGGAATTGAAAGCCGACGCCGCCGTCGCATATATCGGAGCGGCAGGTCTAACCGTCGCCTTTATCGTCGATGCTCCTACAACCGATCCCAACCTGCTGTTAATGGCCTTGGCGATGCTCGTGATCCTGGTATTGATCACGCAGACTTTTCGATTTCAGAAAGATTTTTCAAAGATGCTTGTCGGCGCCGGGGTGACCGTCCTCGGCGTTTTGTACATCGCTTTTCTTGGCGGGTTTCTCATTTCGACACGCGTCGGCTTCGAAACACATCCTTACCTTTCGACACACCTGCTCGGTTATTTTTTTCTTGTTCTGATGGGTTCAGATACGGGAGCCTATTTCGCCGGACGAGCACTTGGAAAGCATAAGCTCGCACCGAAGATATCACCTGGAAAGACGGTCGAGGGCCTGGTCGGCGGCCTACTTGCAGCCGCCGTATTCGGAGCACTCGCGACATTCTGGTTCTTTCCCGAGCTGCCATATCAATACTCGATCCCGCTTGCGATCGTGATGGCTGGCGTCGGCGTCCTGGGAGACCTCGCCGAAAGCGCGATGAAGCGTGGATCGAAGACGAAAGATGCTGCGAGTATTCTTCCGGGTCACGGCGGACTTCTGGATCGACTAGACAGCCTGCTTCTTAACGCGCCGATTCTGTACTACTTCGCGAGGCTCTATTTCTACTAGTTGTCGAGATCTTTCTATCGTCTGCAAGGTCCACGGTTCCGGACCGTTCTCCTATCATTACGGCTGGAGGGGTATGTATGACAAATAGCCGCATTTTGAACTATACCGGCGTGGTCCTTCTAATTTTCTTTGTAGCGGTAAGTGCGTTATCTCAAGTATATCCGACTCGTGCGCCCCAGCCTGCTCGTCTGCCGCCCGGAAAAATTCAACTTCCACCTCAATACGTATATGAAAGTCGTCGAGGAAAGGATTCGCACCGCGGCGCAATGGTCCGGAGTGATGGATTTACGATCAGTCATGATATCGGACGAATGGCGGCCAATTACGCGTTCAAGTACTTTCCCGAACATTTTGATAGGTTAAGAAGACAAACACACCTGAATCCAGAATCGATCGAAACCGATATACAGACTTTGCAAGGCAAAATAGTGTGGCGGCAGAGACAGAGGATAAACGGAGATGAAGTGATGGTGGTGCTGCTAAAGGATTCAACGCTTATCGCGTCATTTGTTAATTCGTATGCGAATTTCGTTGCGAAGGCTGACACGAGCGACAAGGTCGCTGATTTCTTCCTGATCGTTCTTACATACCAGCCTCCCGGCAAATAAAGGTGATTTGCGTGGGCGACTGTAAATCCAGTATTATTCTGATTCGTTATGAACGCCATTTTGCGAGTTGACGACAATAATCCTTGAGGCGAGAGCGCAAGACCTATTCGCGTTCCGCCTTTCGTTTGTCAGAAATTCGAAAGGCGTTTTTATTTTTGCAATGTTCAGAGTGCGAGCTTTCGCTTGTTGACTGAACAGAAACGAGCTGAAGCTCGCACTCTAAGCGGTTCTTATGCTGGACACTCTAGGAAATTTGGAACGTACTCACACGTGCGGCGAACTGCGTGAGTCGCATGTTGGCGAGCATGTAGTGCTGATGGGCTGGGTCGCGAAAAAGCGTGACTTTGGTGTTTTCACATTTATCGATCTTCGCGACCGCGACGGCATAACCCAGATCGTTGTCAGCTCGGAAACTTCTCCCGAAGCTCACGCCAAAGCAAAGAATCTACGCGGCGAATTCGTGATCGGGGTGAAGGGCGAAGTCGTTTCGCGCGCCGAGGGAACGCACAATAAAAAGCTTTCGACCGGCGATATCGAGATCAAGGTCGCCGAGCTGTTGATCTTTAACGACGCAAAGGTGCCGCCGTTCCAGCTCGAAGTCGCCGGCTCCGAAAATCTCGCCGACGAATCGACGCGCCTCAAATATCGCTATCTCGATCTTCGTCGTCCACAGCTTCAGAACAACATTCGGATGCGAGCAAAGGCGGTCGCGAAGATCCGAGAATATTTCGACAATCGCGGTTTCATCGAGATCGAGACGCCGATACTTCTGAAGTCGACACCGGAAGGCGCACGCGACTTTGTCGTTCCCTCGCGCATTCACACAGGTAAGTTTTTCGCCCTGCCGCAATCGCCCCAGATCCTGAAGCAGATCACGATGATCGCGGGCTTCGACAAGTATTATCAGATCGCACGGTGTTTCCGCGATGAGGATCTGCGGGCAGATCGTCAACCCGAATTCACGCAGCTCGACATGGAGATGTCCTTCGTCAATCGCGAGCAGGTTTACCGGGAGATGGAAGGCATGTTCCATCACGTCCTGAAACTCATCGACGTCGAGCTCCCTGCCGAATGGCCTCGGCTGACGTACGCCGAAGCGATGCGGCGGTACGGCTCGGACAAACCGGATCTGCGATTCGGGATGGAGCTTCAGGATCTTTCGGCAGAACTGAAAGACACGGACTTCGCGCCGTTCGCAGACACTCTCGCAAAAGGCGGCGTGATCAAGGCCCTTGTCGCGAAAGGAAAGGCGGATTATTCGCGAAAGCAGTTGGATGAGCTGCAGGAGTTCGTGAAGCGTTACGGCGCCGGTGCTCTGGCGTGGATCAAGATAGGAGAAGAGACAACATCTTCGCTGCTGAAAGTTCTGGGTGAAGGAAAGATAACGGAGCTTGCGTCTTCTGCTGGGGCCGCAAAAGGCGACGCAGTGCTGATTGTAGCAGGCAGTAAGTCAGTAGTGGCCGCCGCACTCGGTGCGCTTAGAAACGAGATCGCGAGGCGCGAAGGCTTGATCGATCGCAGCCGGTACGAAGCCTTGATAGTCACCGAGTTTCCTATGTTCGAGCACGATGAGGAAACTGATCGCTACATGGCCGCGCATCATCCGTTCACATCGCCGATGGACGAGGATCTCGAAATGTTCAAACACGCGGTCGAAAATGACGCCGAGCATCATCTGCTCGGAAACGTGCGTGCAAAAGCATACGATGCTGTCATCAACGGCTACGAGTGCGCCGGTGGCTCTATCCGCATCCATCAGAAGGCAGTGCAGGCGCTAAACTTCAAGGCGCTCGGCATGACGCCCGACAGCGCTCGTGCGCAATTTGGATTTTTCCTGGACGCCCTGGAATACGGTACTCCGCCGCATGGGGGTTTTGCGGCGGGCATCGAGAGAACCTGTATGATCCTGTGCGGAACCGAGAACATCCGCGATGTCATGGCATTCCCGAAAACCGCCTCGGCGCAGGACCTGATGATGGACTCGCCTGGTGAGGTGGATGAACGGCAATTAGAGGAGTTAGGCATTGAAGTGACTGCACCAGAGGGTATGTAAGCGCTGATTTTCATTGAACAAACTACTGGTGAATACCGTAAACTAACCTCGAAGATGCCGAAAAAATTCGACACAAATCCACTTGATCCGGATTTTCCGGAAAAGGCAAAAGCTGCTTCGGCAGGCGGTTATGTGGCGCCGCCGAAGACTCCCTTCAGCACTGCTGAATTTCCATCTTCGCCGTCCAGCATTACCGAAGAGGAAACACGGCGGTTCAGCGATGCAGATTTCCAGGCTCACACGTACGCCCCACCACAGCCGGTCGCCGTGTATCAGTCCGCGAATCTCACGGACATGAATCGCGCGTCGGAGCGCAAGGTCGGGAAAACAGGAGTTGCCGAAAAATGGCTGATCGGGCTGCCGTACATTCCGTTTACCATTGGCCTTGTCGCTGGCCTTATCCTGCTGCTGCTCATCCCGAAAGAAGAAACGAAGGTGCGTTTCCATGCGGCGCAAGGTCTTTCCGCCCACGTCGGGATACTGATCGTTACGACGATCCTTGGCATCGTCGGCAACATTGCAGATATCGCCGAGCTGGGCAGCTTTATCTTCACGCTCATCACGACGATCATGCTGGTCGTCTTCGCGATAAAGGCGTGGAAAGGCAAGCCGGTCCATATCGCGACACTCGATGACCTGACGAATTGGCTCGAGGAAAAGATCGGGCCGATAAAAACATAAACAATGTTCTGTGCGGGCTGCGGATCGCAGATACAGTCAGGATTGAACTATTGCAGTCGCTGCGGGCGGCGGATCGCGGATACTGCGGGAACAAGTGGCCTGAGTTGGTCGAATCCTACCGCGATCGCAGGCCAAACCGCGGGGGTCGGATTCGTAGCTTATATTTTCGTGCTGCTCGTGCTCGCTAAGACCGGCGCCCCGTCAGGTATATTCGTACCCATAACCTTCTTTTATTTCGCTGCACTTTTCGGTCTGTGTCTTATGTTCCTGCGGCAGGGGACGTCGCTCACAAAAGCGGATCCGACCGTGACGCCGACGGATCATTCCCGCGAACCCGCCTACCTGCATCCCGTTACGACGGCACAACTCGAAGAAGCCCGCGAGTTCGGTATCGGCAGCGTCACGGACGCCACAACACGAACACTCGACGAGGTTATCTTAAAGGAACGCCGCGGTTAGGAAGCCTGCCGCGACGCTTTTGCCCCCAGGATCTCGCTCAATAACGCAGCGTAGTCTTTCATAGCTCTCGCACCGTCGCCTTCGAATACCGACCCATGCATCGTTGCCAGAACTCGCGGCTCCAGGGAGCTAAGCCGTTCCAGCGTGCCGTCCGTCATGGGCGTGTACGGTAAGTAATTCGCAAGCGGACTTGCCTGGTATTCCACGATCGTTTGCCGGACGCGGTCCAGCACGTCGTTAGTGGTCATTGGTTCTACGTCGCCGTTCTGGTGAAATAGGTCCGAGCAGAAGAGCACCCGGTTCGTCGTCTCGAACAACAGCCCCGCCTCCCAGCAATGCGGGACGTGCGGCGTCTGCATGAATCGAAAGGTGTGAGAGCCGGTTGAAAACTCTTCGCCATCCTCAAGTCCACGGGCTGGTCGCAGCGCAAAATCATCGACACTCACCATTTTGCCGACCATGCTGCAAAGCGGAGTCGCGTTCGGAGCAACGGCTTGCCACTCATTGAGCGCGCCGCACTCATCTGCCTCGAAATGGCTGAAACCAACCCAGCGAAGGTCAGCCGGATCGATCAGTTTTGAGACTGCTTCGTGAACGACCGGAAAGAGACCTCGCATTCCGGTGTGGAAAAGAAGAGGCTCATCATCGCGAACCAGAAACTGGCTGAAACCAAGACCACCTTCCGGAACATATGTGTTGATTCGAAAAATATCAGGAGCGATCTCGTTTATTGTTGTCATACGATTTTGGGGTTGGACACATGTTAGAAATCAGCTATCGGCGACCTGGCTTCGTCCAATAGATTGCTCACTATCCCGCTTCCCGTGACGAAACTACCGGGAAACGCGACCAGGAAATGGCATGGCCCACGCATTGAAGGGCCGCACTGTTATTACGCGTATTTTGTATGAAATTCTGACCGTAAAAAAGAAAAAAACCAAACTGAGGGTTACAAAACGTCCATTGGCGGCTGGGCGGTTTCGAGCGTCCGGCTTTTAATCCAAGCCGTGATCACGAGGAAGACAGCAAGTGCTATCAACGCCAGCGAGACAACACCATTCACGAGTTTGATATCGATTCCGGCCGCACCCTGGAGATTCGCGTATACCATAGCCCCGAGCGCCCACAATGTAATGATCAGAACAAATAGCATCGGGATGAGCGTGAACGCTATCCGGCGGCGTGCCTTGTAAAGCCATGCGGTGATCGACAGCAGCGTAAGGGCGGCGAGCAGTTGGTTCGATGCGCCAAACAAGGTCCAGAACTCAATGTACGAACCGGGCTTTGCAAAGAAGATTAATATGAAAGGAAGGGCGACGGTGATGAGTGTTCCGATCAGTGCTCCACTATGGCCCGCAATTCCTAACAATTCCTGGATCAAGTAGCGGCCCAGCCGCATGGTCACATCGAGCGTGTCGAAGACGAACGTCGAAAACGCCATCGCCCCGAAAGTGATCGCAAACTGCAGATTATCCTTTCCGATGACGAGTGTCAGGAAGTTACCGATGCCGTTGCCGTAGATCTTACCGGCTGATAGAGATTTCCCGTCCGGCCCGACCAAAGCTTCGCTCGTCGCGATCATTACCGTCACGAGTGCGATAAAGGCGACAAACCCCTCGGCCAGCATTCCACCGTAGCCAACGGGCTGAGCGTGCGATTCTTTATCGATCTGTTTTGAGGTGGTTCCCGAACATACGAGGCCGTGGAAGCCTGAACACGCGCCGCACGCGATCGTGACAAAAAGAAATGGGAACAGCATGCCGGTCATACCTCCAACGTCGAATGACTTGAATGCGGGCTGCTGGATCGAATAACCGCCGAAGAAAATGCCGATGATACCCACTGCGATAGCCGTATACAGAACGAACCCGCCGAGATACCCGCGCGGCTGCAGCAGAGCCCAGACCGGAAGCATTGACGCGACAACGCAGTAGATGAGAATTACAACCGCCCATGTCTGGTGGCCGAAGCTAAGTACATGCGAATACTGCGTGCCGGCATAGGAAAGGGCAAAAGTAGCAGGAACGAAAATGACCGTCGCTAGCCAGAGCGGCGGCTTGATAAAACGCTCGACCAAACCCAATGCGATAGACAAGCCGAGATACAATACGCTTGCGAGCGCGACCGCCCCACCTGGATTGAAACTCGTTTCACCGGCAAGAGCTTCGTCTCCGGAAACGAACGTGCCGGCCGTGATGTCGGTGAAAGCAACCGTTACGTAAACAAGAGCGATCCAGATAAACGCCATCATCGCGCGACCGGCGCCCAGCCCGAGCTGATCGCGCGTTATCTCCGCGACGCTTTTCGCACTGTGACGAATGGACGCTGTGAGCGTCGAAAAATCGTGTACGGCACCGATCAGAACAACGCCGAGTGCGATCCACAAAAGACACGGCAGCCAGCCGAAAGCTATGCAGGCGATGATCGGACCCGCGATCGGACCGGCCGCAGCTATTGCCGAAAAGTGTTGACCGAAAAGATAAAACGGAGGAGTCGGTACATAATCCTCACCGTCGCTGAGATCGTGAGCAGGCGTCGTGCGGCGATCATCGAGAGCGAACTGCTTCGTGATCCAACGGCCGTAGCCGTAGTAACCGAGAACGAGCCAGACAAGAAACGCAACGGCAAGAATTGTCAGCATAATCTTATGAGCACTGGGCGGTAGGTTTGATGGCCGGTAAAATTTACGACATCTGCAAGAGTAAATTCAAGACCGGTCGCCGGGGCGGGGATTGAACTTGACAGCTGTTGCCTGATTTTTTATCCTGCGCACGACAATACGGCAAGGGGAGTAGACAGCCCAAGTGGTCCCTTGAACCGTCAATACGAGCAGACGATCTGAGGATCCGCTCCGGTTCAAAGGCAAAGTATCGAGACCTTGCGTGAGACACGATGTGTCCGCGCGAGGTCTTTACTTTTGCGGGCACGGAATTCTATCAAGTCGAGGATTTCGTATATGAACTTATTTCCGTTTGTTGAATATTGGTGGTTCTACGGTCTGTTTACGTTGTTCGTGCTCGGGATGCTGGCGCTGGATCTCGGCGTATTTCACCGCAAAGAGCACAAAGTATCTTTCAAGGAAGCGAGCGTTTGGACCGGCGTCTGGATCATGCTCGCCCTCGTGTTCAATTACCTCCTTTATCAGTACGCCCTTTGGAAGTTTCCGCAGGACCCGCGTCTGACATTCGTGACCGGCTTCGACCCAAATGCAGCCGCGTGGACGGTTTCGCTCGAGTTTCTTACCGGCTACATAGTCGAGAAGTCGCTCTCGGTGGACAACATCTTTGTCTTCGTGGTCGTCTTCGCCTATTTCTCGATCCCGGCGGTCTACCAGCACCGCGTGTTGTTCTACGGTATCGTCGGTGCGCTGGTTTTCAGGGCGATCTTTATCGGGGCGGGGTCGTGGCTGATGCAGTTCCATTGGGTGATCTACCTATTTGGCGGATTCCTGATTGTTACCGGACTGAAAATGATGTTCGGGCCCGACAAGGAGATAGAACCGGAGAAGAATCTTTTTATCAGGCTGTTCAAAAAATTCATACCGGTGACCCACCAGCTTCACGGCAAGAGTTTCTTTGTCAGGAAAGATGGAAAGTGGGCAGCAACTCCGCTTTTCATAGCTCTGCTGTTCCTTGAACTGACGGACATAATTTTCGCGGTCGATTCCGTGCCGGCGATCTTCGCCATAACCGCGGAACCGATGATAGTTTTCACGTCGAATATCTTTGCCATACTAGGGCTTCGCTCCATGTATTTCATGCTGGCGGGGGCGGTCGATAAGTTTTACCTTCTCAAATACGGTCTGTCACTGGTGCTGGTGTTTGTCGGCCTGAAGATGGTCTGGCTGAATGATCTTTACGGCGGCAAGTTCCCGATAACCTGGTCACTTGCTTTCATCCTGACGACGATAGCGTTGTCGGTTGTGGCTTCGCTGCTTTTTCCGAGAGGCAGCATCGTGGCGAGCGATAAGGGCTCGCAGCTCGAGCCCCGCGGCGAGAAAGCGGACGAGGTTGCTTGACGAGCGCGGCCTCGGGGCGGAATGCTCGAGGCCGAATCGCTTGTGATAACCTTTTACTCATTTACAAGCGATGAATACAGAGAGATCACTACAAGAGACTTATTCGCCGGACGGCATATGCTTCGGCTGCGGTCCGAAGAACGAAAAAGGCCTGCGGATCCGAAGCTTTGTCGAAGGTGACGAGGTCGTCGCCGAGTTTCGCGCGGAACCGTATCATCAGGCTTTTCCCGGTGTACTAAATGGCGGGATCATCGGCGCACTTTTGGACTGCCATTCCAACTGGGCGGCGGCTTATCACCTAATGAAGAAACGTGGTGAGACCGAGGCGCCTTGCACCGTGACCGCGGACTTCCATGTGAAGCTTTTGCGACCGACGCCGATCGATGGACCCATTACTTTGAAAGCACGTGTTGTCGAATCGACAGAAGACCGTGCCACAGTCGAGGCCGAACTTATTGCCGGCGGAAAAGTATGCGACACATGTCGCGGAACTTTTGTCGCGGTGAAGGAAGGCCATCCGGCCTACCACCGTTGGTGACTCCGGAGGCGTTCCGAATGCGATCTTTAGCTTGTCGTTCAAAGTGCAAGCTTTAGCTTGTCGTTCAGAGTGCTTTAGCTTGTTCTCGTCTGAAAAGAAACAAGCTAAAGCTTGCACTCTGAACCTTACGCACTCTGAACTTTGAGCATCTGCTCGGCGAACTCGTCGTTCAATCCAAGCTTTTCCATCCATGCCTGTTGCTCCTTCATCAGCGCCGGCAAATGAACCACGTCGGAGAGCGCATAATCCACTAGTTCATCGGTCCAAATACCGTCCCATGACTTATTGAATTTGGACCGATGAGACTTCTCCAGATCCACCGCAAAGTAGCGATAGAGCGTCTCCGCCAGTGACGCAGATTGATTCGCGCCGCGGGTCAAAACTCTCTCAGCTAACATCGTATCGAAGACATTTTCGACAGGGATTCGGACGGCCGCCAGAAACTCGAGATCGAATCTTGCGTTGTGAAAGATCTTTGTAATGGATGTGTTCGCCAGCAAGTTCACTAGCTGTCCAAGCCCAACCCCCTCGCTTACCGGTACGAGTACGTTGAAGTCACCATCCGAAAACTGAACCGAGAGCAGCTTGCCGTATTTTGAGTTGAGCGACGACGTCTCGGTGTCACACCCCAGAGCTTGGCTCTGGGACAATCGCGAAAAGGCAGCAGCGATCTGGTCTGCGGTACGAGCGACGAGGACATTCACAGAAGCGATTGTAGTTCACTCGATGCGCTTGCTGAAAATGTATTATCCTAGTCGGCAACTTATGCTCGAACCCCTAACAGATGCCGAAGCTCGAGTACTCGGAAGCCTCGTCGAAAAGCAACTCACGACACCCGAGTATTATCCGCTCACGCTGAACGCCCTCACCGCAGCCTGCAATCAGAAGAGTAACCGTGACCCGGTGGTGTCGTTTGATGAAACGGCAATCATGGGGGCGATTGACAGCCTGCGTGACAAGAATCTCGTGTACCTTTACTACGGAAGCAGCAGCCGGACCGTGAAGTACAAGCACATGCTTCCCAGCGTTTACGATCTTGATGCGGCAGGTGTCGCCGTCGTCGCCGTGCTTCTTCTGCGCGGTCCGCAGACGATCGGAGAACTGCGGGAGCGGACGGGTAGGCTGCATGAGTTCGGCGGGCTCGGCGAGGTCCAGGAAACACTCGACGGTCTAAGTCGTCGCGACGAACCCCTTGTTGTAAAACTCGAGCGACAACCGGGACAAAAAGAGGCGCGATACGCGCATCTGCTCTGCGGTGAGATCGATCAGGAAAAAATCTTGATCAAGGAAAAGCCGGTCGCATCCGCAAAGGATGATGGCCGGCTCGAACAACTTGAAAACGAAGTGTCACGGCTCCGGGACGAGCTCGCGACGTTCCGGTCAACATTCGAGGAATTTCGGAAACAGTTTGATTAGTCCATGTTCAGACTGCGAGCTTTCGTTCAGAGTGCGGGCTTTAGCCCGTTCTCTTACGGCAAAACGAGCTAAAGTTCGCACACTCTGAACTAGTTGGCATACCGATCCAGAACTTCCCGCAGCTGTTCGGGATGGACCGGCTTGTAAAGGACATCCGAGCATCCGGCTTTTAACGCCTCTTCGCGAACGTCACTGAAGGCCGTAACGGCAATGATAGGGACGAGACTGTTGGTTTTCTTGTCGTGGATGAGCTGGGCGACGGACAAGCCGTCGAGCAACGGCATTCCAATGTCCATCAGAATTAGATCGGGGAGATACTCCGCGGCTTTATCGATTGCCTCGTATGGCCCGGAGGCCTCGATCACCGAGTAACCGAACTTCTCGATCATGAACTTCAATAAGATCCGAGTATCTTCGTAATCCTCGACGACCAAAATCCGCTTTTTCATAAACCCCTTGTTGTACCTCTTGGCTACATTCTAGCGGGCGCCGCACGGCTTGGGCAATGTGTTTAACGTGGAATGTGAAGAACTGTGTCTTTCTCGGCCGAAAAAGGTGTCTATCAGCTAGGTGAAAATGGCGGGTTGTTATCGGAGTCTCTCGAAAGGGGAGCTTCTTGATCCTGTTTGGTCTTGGAGGCCTTTCGCGGCCAAAGGCAGCAAACATCGTCGCTCGGTGGCGGTCCTGTATGGCCCCAGGACGCCGGAGCGGTCTATCACTTGAACCCCAGGGTATTCCGAGGAGCGATAAGTATTTTGTCGCTGTTGATGGATTGGAAAAGACGACGCCCGAGATCTGGACTTAGAGCGTAAACCTTCTTGTGCTGGGCGAGCGCCGCGTCCTTATCACGATTAGCAAGGTAAAGATTTCCTAAAAAGAACTGTGCCCGTTCATCTGTAGGATTGATCTTTATCGCTTCCCTGACCTCTTCGATCGCAGGGCCGAGTTTCTCCCGCATCGCATAAGAGTAACCGAGGCCGACCCGGATATCGAAGTTTTTGGGATCAAGGGACTTGGCTTTCTCGAGTATCTCGATGGCGCCTTTGAAATCTTTCAAAGCTATCCTTGCGTTGCCGGCGTTCAGATGCATGATCGGATCGCCGGGTTTGAGGGCGATCGCCGTCAGGAAAGCATCGAGCGCTTCCTTATCACGCTTGACTTCCAACAAAATGGTACCGAGTTGATTGTGTAGAAGTGCGTGATCCGGCCTCAGCTCAATCGCCTTCCTAAATGCTGCCTCGGCCCGCGGAAAATCCTTCAAATGCAGGTATAGGTGACCGAGATTCGCGTGCGGTGTCCACGCTTTCGGATCGAGCGCGATGGATCGATCGAACGTTTTAACCGCTTCTTCGTACTCACCCTTCTCATACTGGGTGACACCATCGTTGTTTAAGATTATTGCCTCTCGCTCAACTCCCTTTTGGGAGTATATGGCCATGGCAGCCGCGAGCGTCAAGATCACAACGAAAACTCTCTGAAAAAGGTAACTCATAACTACTCCTTTGTCTTCGAATGTTGTTTTTAAAACGAGCGGTCCCCGGGGCCGGAATTGCTCCGGCCCGGTTACGCTATGGACTTGCTTGGAGGGAATCGCCGGTCTTACCGGCGGCGGACACCGATGCGTCGCTGTACCAGCTGCTCAACGGTGATATTGGGTTCTTCCGCACGGGCTTCGCGGATGAACTGGGTATCGATCTTGAAAATGCGGAATTTAACTACGTCCTCGGAAGAGAGGTTTGAAAAACCTTCGCTTTTCAATTCGTTGAGAAACTCCGGCGTCACCTTGAATATTCTGAATTTGACCATCCCTTCGAAATCGCCGGTCGTGAAGCCCATCTCCCGCACCTGCCGCACATAGTCGGCATCGATCTTAAAGATGCGGGCCTTGACCAACTCTTCCATTCCCAGGTTCGGAAAACCGGTGGCTCTCATTTCAGCCATGAACTGCGGAGTGATCTTAAAGATAGAAGCCTTGAAAAGATCGTCGACATCGAGCGGCCCGAAGTTGGCTGACTTCAGCTCGTCCGCAAACGCCGTCGTGATGTTGAGCATCGTCGCTGTGAAGAGCTTGCTTTCAACATCAACGCGGCCGTGTTTCGACGCGCTCGTAAAATCGAAGCCCCGTGACTTCATAGCATCGGCAAACGCGTAATTCGGCGTGAAGCGGAATGTACCGGATCCCCGCCCGTTTACGAATGTTCCTTCACACTCGATAGTGCCGGCTTCACGCGACATTCCGAAACTGACCTTTCCGTTTTGCGCCTGCTCACGCGTCAGACCCTGGAGATCCGAGTAAGCAAAGCTCGACCCGTGCTGGTTCTTACCGTTGTTATCACGACGGATCTCAAAATTTAGTTGAATCTTATCCGCATTTTCTGCTTTCGTGCTCGCCGTCCATTCACCGGTAATAACGTTTTGGGCGACGATGATATACGATCCGATCACAAAGATGATGATCGCGAAATTGAACAGGCGGAAAGCTACACTCTTCGACATACAAACCTCCGATTGAAACTTTTCTTGCAAGTAATTGCTTTACGAAATAGAAACACCGAAGCCTTGCACTTTGTGACAGAAAAGTGCTGATCGGGCTGCCGAAGGGGTGGACAGTCAGGAAATAAGCGAATTGAATGACGCGTCGATGAACTTGAAGTGACGCTCAGAGTCGTCTCGTATCGCACCCAGCTTTTCGTAAAACTTCACGGCCGGATCGTTCCACTCAAGAACTTGGAAATCGATACGCTCGAAGCCGCGTTGTTTCGCCAGTCGCGCGATGATCCGGACCATAGCTTCGCCAAGTCCGTTCCGCCGGAAATCTTCGGCGATGAAAATATCCTCGAGGTAGTATCCGCATTGTCCACGGAAACTTGCGAAATAGGGATAGAACATCGCGTAGGCGATTGGTTTCTCATCGTGAAATGCAACGAGACCTTCAACGAACGCCTGCTCACCGAACATGACTTCGTGAAGACGCTCCTCGGTTATCTCACAATAATCGGCAAGGTTCTCGTATTCAGCAAAATCCCGCATGAGGCGGACGATAGCGGGGACTTCGTCTGGCGTTGATTTGCGAATTTGTATGTCCATAAAAAAGCCGTGCTCGGCAGATTCTACCAAGCACGGCGGGCGATTTCTAACTCACAATAACGACTAACCCTTCTTCCGCGGGGGCGCCGCTTTCGTAGGCTGAGCTTTCAGCTTCTGTTCTGTTTTCAGGTATTCAACAGTGTCCTTAACACTCTTCTTGAATTCCTGAACGGTCGGCGGATCGGTCGGAAGGATTGCCACGGTGTCCGCGTATTTTTGCATGTAGTTCAATCCTTCCTGGAGCTGATCCCGGTTTGGCGGATCTACTGAGGTTCCCTGTGCTACCAGTGACAACCCGAGCGACGCCATGACTTCGTGATTGTCGGGTGAGGTCTCGAGCACCGTTTTGTAAGCCGCAACCGCCTTATCAAACTCGCCCGACGCCCGCATGATGTCGCCCAATACGGTGAGCGCTTTGCTCTTCTTCGCCGCGTCGGTCTCGGAGTCAATGTATTCCTTGATGATCGTCTCAGCCTCTGCCGTCCTGCTTGTATCGACCTGTCCGACCGCCATCAGTCGATGCACCTCCATCACACTCGCGTAGAGGTCGTTCACTATCGCCTTACGAACCTGTTGTTCCTTCGGGTCCGTTGCGGCCGGAGCTTTCTTTACGATGTCGACTGCTTGGGCATACGCCGCAAGTGCCGCATTGTATTCTTTCTTTGCGGCGTTGTATTTCTCAAGACGCGCGGCAACATCGGATGATTTAACGCCCGCAGCGTAAAGATCAAAACCTTTGTTCTTCAACGCAACGACTTTGCCGGCAAGAAGGACCGGTGTGCTACCGACATAGTCGGGGACCGCGGCAACACCTTCGTCAAATTTCGCGATCGCAAGATCGTAATTCTTCGCTTCTAATGCCGCCCGTCCTTCCTGATTCGCCCTCCGTGCAGTCTCGTCGTCAGCCTGGATCTTCTTGTTCTTCGCTTCTATTTCAGCGTTCTTTTTTTCGAGTTCCTCTCGCTCTTTCTTTCCTGCTTCGGTCGCGCCAGCGGGAGCAGTCGCCGCGTAAGTAACTGCTTCACGGATCTCGGCTTCGGGGAGCCGTCGCCCGTCGCCTTCCTCCACGACAATTACGATACCTTCCATTCCCGCTCTTACATCGGGCTGGATACGCGGGCCGACGCCCGGGGCGCTGACCGCGAGCACATAGCGATGCCCCATCTGCACACCGGCAAAACTAAACTCACCGCGTTTGTTCGTTTTGGCTTCGGGCAATTTACCTTTACTGATATCGGTACGATATGCCTCGACGATGGCATCGGCAACCGGGACTACAGTGCCGTCCTTCTTTTTAAGGCGAACCTCGCCTCGCACCGGCGAACCGATCTGGGCAAAAATGACCGAGCTGACAAACAAAGAAAATACAATTCCTGCTAAAGCAGTAACAAAAGATTTTCGAGACATTATGGACCTCCGGAAAGGAATGCGAACCGCAACTTATGATGCGTTTGCGGCGGGACGCGTTTTATAGATTTTCACCCATTCTAACCTAATACCGAGTGAAATTCGAACGCCGACGACCTGCCAAAACACTGAACGGCGACGGCTTTTCAAGCATGCTGAGACGGTGTGGTAGATTAGCTTCTTGCAGCCAAAGTTGATGCAAATCAGTACGGTGGAAAGAATCTTTAATTTTAGCTCCGGTCCGGCGATCTTGCCGGAGCCTGTTTTGCAGCGGGCCCGGGAGGAGCTGTTGTCACTCGGCGGCATCGGGATGAGTGTGATGGAGATAAGCCATCGTTCATCACATTTCGGCCGAATCCTTGACTCTGCTGAACGCTCGCTCCGCGAGCTGATGTCCGTTCCGCAAAACTACCGGATTCTATTCCTCCAGGGCGGGGCATCGCTGCAGTTCTCCATGGTGCCATTGAACTTTCTTCCTCACGGCGGCAGTGCCGATTACATCGTAACGGGTTCGTGGGGGATCAAAGCCGTTACCGAAGCCGGAAAATGCGGCAATGCGAACGTGATATTTACAACCGAAACCGACAGCTTCCGGTCGGTACCGGATCCGTCGGAGCTACGATTCTCGCCGGACGCATCCTACGTTCACTATACGTCGAATGAGACGATCGACGGCGTCGAGTTCAAATACGAGCTAGACGGCAACGGCACACCGGTCGTTTGTGACGCATCATCCAACATCCTCTCCAAGCCGTTCGATCTCGGTAAGTACGCATTGATATACGCCGGTGCGCAAAAAAACATCGGGCCGAGCGGAGTAACGGTTGTGATCATCCGTGATGACATGCTCGAACGTGTGCCGGTGGGACAGCACTCGTCGCTGGATTACCGAAAAATCGCCGAGAACCACTCCATGGCGAACACGCCGAACACATGGGGGATCTATATCATCAGCCTGGTGTGTGAATGGTTGAAGGACCAGGGCGGCGTGACGGCAATGAAGAAACGAAACGAGGAGAAGGCCGCACTTCTTTACGACTACATCGATTCAAGCGACGGCTTCTATTCGGGTCACGCGAGAAGAAACTGCAGATCGACGATGAATGTTACATTCCGGCTGCCGTCGGCGGAGCTTGATGAGAAATTTTGTGCGGAGGCGACGGCCGTAGGGTTGGACGGCCTCCGCGGGCATCGAACTGTTGGCGGAGTTCGAGCGTCGATCTATAACGCGTTTCCACGTGAGGGTGTCGAAACGCTCGTAGAGTTTATGAAAGACTTCGCGGCCCGGAACGGCTGATCAGCGGAGTACATTGGAAATAACTTCCAGAAGTTCTGGTTCGTCGTCCTCGCTCACCGTCCTCAGATCGATCATCACTTTATCATTTTCGATCCGGCTTATTACCGGCGTCTCCGCCGTTCGAAGGCCCTCTTCTATTTCCACCGCGGACTTTTGGGAATGCTTCAAGGCGATCAAAGCCGTCTCGCGCTGTACGCCCGAAGCCGCTCCGCCCCCGATCACGGATTCGCCGGCAACGATCTCCACGTCGCCAGCGCCTTTTGCGTCAAGCGTTTCTAGGAGCCGTTCCTTTACGCTTTCTGCGCGTGCCGTTATTTCTTCCTTGGACATTGCCAGCATTTTCAGCACAGGCACCTGTTGCATGGCATCTTCGCGAAGATAAGATTCGAGTGTTGCTTCGAGGATCGCATAGACGAGCTTGCTGGCCCGGAGTGCGCGATAAAGAGGGTGCTTTCGAATTTGCTCGACAAGACCTTTTCGTCCGACGATGATTCCAGCCTGTGCTCCGCCCAGTAATTTGTCGCCGCTGAAGCTTACGACGTCAGCGCCGTCCGAAATGGAGCTTGCGATACGCGGTTCATCGAGCCCGAATTGAGATAGATCAACAAGGGCTCCCGAACCGGCATCCTCGTAAAGAACTATCCCGTGGCGGCGGCTTAATCCCGCGAGATCGACGACCGACGGCTTCTCGGTAAAACCGACGATTTTGTAATTCGATGGATGAACTCGGAGGATGGCCTTCGTATTCTCACTGATCGCCTGTTCATAGTCGGACAGTTTTGTTCGATTGGTTGTGCCGACTTCCTTAAGTCGGGCTCCGGACTGGGCGAGCACATCCGGCACACGAAAATCCCCACCGATCTCGACCAGCTCCCCGCGCGACACAATGACCTCGCCGCCGTTTGCCAGGACAACGAGAAGGAGAAACGCCGCAGCAGCACAATTGTTAACCACAAGCGCGGATTCAGCCTCGGTGATCTCGGAAATTAGATCCTCTACATAAGCTCCTCGCTTACCGCGTTTTCCGGATCGGATGTCGTATTCGACCGTGCAGTAACCGGAAGCCTCCTGAACGACTTGCAAAGCCTCCGCGGAAAGCGGCGCGCGGCCGAGATTTGTATGGATAACAACGCCGGTTGCGTTTATTACACGGCGGAGTCGGAGAGCTCGCGAACTCGCCCAGAGCAGCTTCAGTTGGATCTCCGCCTTCGCGAGCAAATCTACTTTCGAATAAGATCTGGGTTCGCTTCGAGTACCGGTAGAAATCTCGTGGCGGATCGAGTCAATGGCCGCGCGTGAAAGCGAGGTCAGTCTTCTGCGTCCGGTTTCTGCCAGCAGTTCGCGCGCTGCTGGCGTGTTAAGAAGGTCTTCCGTCGACGGAAGCATTCTCAGGGCCGCTGCTTGTTCTGCAATTCGCGGATTTCCCATTTATTTAGTGTAACCAACCCGGCAAAAAAGTGCTCCGGCATTCTTCATTCCTGTTATACTCTGTTTGGCCTCGGCCCAGACCCCCCTGCTACGTATCTACTGAAATGCCTCCAAAAACGAATAATCTTTATCGGCAAACCCCAAGCCGTCTCGAAGAAGCAGCCGCGATAGATAAACAGCTTACAAAGCTTGAGGACGAAATCCGCCGGCTCAAGATCGACTTTGACATATTCTTTAACGGCGCCGTGAAACGACCGCCTCTCGAAGCCAAAGCTCGACTCGAATCGCAGATAAAAAGGATCTCAGATAATCGAGCGCTTTCGTACGCTCAACGATACAAACTCAATGGACTGGTGGCGCGATTTACATCCTATCGCGAACTATGGCGCCGAACCCTTCGTTCGACAGGCGACGAGATGGTATAGAAACTGCGCCCTCATCGAAAAAGCGAACAGTTAGAACACTGTTCGCTTTTCTATTTTTGCGGAGTGGGATCTTGTAGGAGATCTCGAAGATGTCCGCGGTTAGACGGCAACCTTCATTACGTTCTCAGCTTGAGGTCCCTTCGGGCCGTTGGTCACTTCGAATTCAACTTCCTGCCCTTGGATCAGGGTCTTATATCCCTCACCGGTGATCGCGCTGTAATGCACGAAGATATCCTGCTCACCGGGTTGTTCTATAAATCCATACCCCTTGGCATTGTTGAACCATTTGACCAGACCGACTGTTTTAGACATTTTTCGTAATTCCTCCTACTACTAAAGCAATATTTTTTCCCGGTATGTGCCGCCGGCTAAAACAAAAAACCATCCCAGCGAGCGCTGTCGAAAGCGTACACGGAGACGGCAAAAAATCTTGTGTGGACGTGTCTTTGCAAACAAATAACAAATCTTAAACTGCAAGATTTTCCCGTTGGAATTTGGGTTTTATTGATTGACGAAAGAGAATTTACTCATATTTATAACGTCTGTCAAGATGTTTCTTTCGAATTATCGCGGAAAAGACAAAATTGACACCGGCCTATGCATAAACGAAGATTAGGCTTAATGTTAGCGTCGATCTGACTACCTTTCTTTAATGGCAAACGAATACGGAAAAGGCGCCCCTCTTTCCTACAACAAGTACCTCAAAGTCCGTGAGCTGATCGGACTGCAGGAAACGCTTTCCGATCCTAAGAGCCACGATGAACTTCTCTTCATAATCATCCACCAGACATACGAACTTTGGTTCAAACAGATTCTTCACGAGATTGACGCTACGATCTCGTGGCTGAACGAGGACCGGACGTTCCGTGCGAATCACAGCCTCCGCGCGGTCGTCGGGATCGAGAAGGTACTTGTGACGCAGATACATCTTCTCGAGACGATGGCGCAGATCGGCTTCCTAGAGTTTAGGGACAAGCTTAACCCGGCCAGCGGGTTTCAATCTATGCAGTTTCGTGAGCTCGAATTTGTATCAGGTCAAAAAAACGAAAAAGTCCTCGCGGCTTTCAAGGACGACGAGTTCGCGCTGACGCGGCTGAAAGAGCGAATGGCGCAGCCCGGGCTCGGTGACGCGTTCTGGAGCTTGATCGAGCGGAAGGGATTTAAGACCGCGTCGCACGAGGAACGGGTCCACTCGATCGTTGAAATACTGACGCATCCGGAAAAACATGCAGATTACTTCATCATGCAGGACCTACTCGTCGAACACGACGAAAATATCGCGCTCTGGCGTTACCACCACGTGCTCATGGTCGAACGGATGCTGGGCATGAAGCGCGGCACCGGCGGTTCCGAAGGCGTCGGCTATCTCATGACAACGCTGAGCAAGAAGTTTTTCCCTGAGATCTGGGAGGCCCGGACACATTTGAAGATCGATGGGCTTGCAGCTTGATCAGAGATTCATTGGCGACTCTCACGTCCCAGCCTATCGACGCTCGTGACAATGATTCGACTGATCTTTCGGTTCGCAGACAACGTGATCGAGCGTTCAGAAGCCGGCAGGATCGAGTAACCCCATCCATCCTTGTCTCTCGCATACACAACAAACCAGAATGCCCGCCTCTTACCGCGTTCGCGCCATCGCACCCGCACGTATCGTCGATCGCGTGAGATCGTGACCTTTGGGGGCAAGGGCTCTCTCGATGCGATCCATTTGAATTCAGGTCCGAGCGCATTCTGCCGGTAGATTTGATTCCGCATCGCGGACTGAATCCCGCCCATATCATTCCGAAGAGATTTGAAGCTGAAGTAGATGGCTCCGGTAGTCACCCGGGAACGGCGGGTTAGTTCGATCTGATTCGCGATCTCACCCGAATTGAATGTGGGTGTTGAGCCGATGCGATAGACCGCGACGCCCGGCCAGATGAATCGTCCCTTGGTGTTCTGTGCTATCCACCAGTTCAGCAGAACTGGAAAGCTCAGGCCCTGTCGCGCCGTTTCCCAGTAGAGCTGCGGTGCGAGGTAATCGACCGTCCCGTCCTGCAGCCACTTTCGCGCATCTGCGTACAAGCGGTCATACGCGTTAAAGCCCGCGATTCCGAGTTCCGGTACCGGCTGCCAGATGCCGAACGGTGAGATCCCGTAAACGATGTCGGGCTTGATCCGCTTGATCGTGCGCCCGACGGCCTCGATAAACCTGTTCACGTTTGAGCGACGCCATTCAGCGCGGTCAAGCTTGCCGCCGCCCGCTTGATACACTCGCCAGTTCTCGTCATCAGGAAAGTCGATCTCTTTTCCGGCGGGATCGTTCTCAGCATATGGGTAGAAGTAATCATCGAAATGAACGGCATCGACGTCGTAACGGCGTACGACATCCGCGATGACGTCGAGCGAGTGGCGTTGAGCGTCGCCCGATGTAGGATCGAGCCACATATATCTCCCGTACTGGCGAACGGCGGTGGGTTTCCTTCTTGTAACGTGATCATGGGAAATCGTTTTCGCCGCCGGATGATAGGCCCTGTAAGGATTGAACCAGGCGTGAACCAAAATACCGCGTTTATGAGCTTCGGCGATTAGAAACTCCAGCGGATCGAAATCCTGGGCTCGGCCCATTTCGCCGGTGAGAAACTCCGACCAGGGCTCGATCGCCGAGCGATAGACGGCATCCGCCATGGGACGGACCTGAAAAATGACCGCATTAAGCCGCAGCTTTTTTGCGAGTTCGAGTGACGCCAGCAGTTCTTCTTTTTGCTTTTCCGGCGGCAGACCCTTTTGGCTTGGGAAGTCTATGTTGTCGATCGTTGCTATCCATGCCGCCCGAAATTCGCGTTCGGGTTTTGGAGGCCTTTGCGCGTTTGACCGTGCCGCGAGAAGACTCAGTACCAGACTTAACAGAAGAACGCTTCGCATTAGATGTAGCAGCTTTAACACGCCGGCGGCTTTCCACCGGCAGAGACTTCAGCACCGGCTCAATCTTAGGTTTGTAAACATTCCTGACGCAACTAAACGAGCGGCAGGAGACAATATCTTCGATAACCGAATGCCGGGTATCACTGTCTTTTTCCTTCAGAAGACACACGACGTTTGCCGATTGGTTTTTCACACATGTCGCTTTCTTGTGCCTCCGAAGCTCGGACATTGTCGAATCGGTCTCGCCAATGCAAACAGCGAAGTGATGACCCTTTCCGTTCCGGTCCGTTATCCGGCGGGAGATTATAAAAATCGCCGGCTGGTCAGTAATTGTTGCTGAAAGCGGATAAACCTTGAAGGTGTGAGTTGTAGCTTTTCCTCGGAAGACTGCGTCGGCCAGTTTACGTGTGGGTGCGTGCTTCATATGATACAGTGTATCATATGCGGCACACACACCTGAAAGCCAGAGTTACACAAACACTGAAAAAACTTCGTTGGAAAAAAGCATCCCGCGCCGCGTGAGCCGAATGTGGCCATTCACTCGTTCGATCAGCCCATATGCGATTAATTCCTGAAGCTGGGCTCCGTACTTCTCAGTAAGATCTACCAAGAACCGCCGACGGTACTCGCTCATATCGATACCCTGCGCCAGGCGCAGACCGAGGAACGTAGATTCGGACTGAACATTAACTGTTTCACGTGCGGCCTCCGCGATCCCAAACTCCTCGATCATCCCAACGTACCTTGCCGTGTCTCGCTCGTTTGAGTAACGTTGTCTTCCGTCAAAAGAATGGGCAGAAACGCCAAAACCAAATACGGATTCCAGCTTCCAGTACTTCGTGTTATGCCTTGATTCGTATCCGGGTTTCGCGAAGTTAGAGATCTCGTATTGCACATAACCGTAAGCGGCAAGGGCGTCGATCATCTCCTCATACATCTTGGCGGCCAATTCGTCCTCGGGTACGGGCTGTCGGCCGGAGCGGACCTGCTCGGCCAGCGGTGTTCCTTCGTGTATCTCAAGAAGATACAGTGACAGATGTTCCGGACGCATCGCCATGGCCTCCTCGAGATTCCGCCGCCAGTCATCGAGGGCTTGACCCGGAAGCCCCGCAATCAAATCGAAACTTATGTTGTCGAAACCTTCGTCGCGAAGCAAACGAAATGTCTGCCGTGCATCGCTGGCATCGTGACCACGCGCAAGCATCTTCAGAGCCCGATCATCGAATGTCTGTACGCCAAAGCTCGCGCGGTTGATGCCAAGACGACGGTACGCTGCGAGGGTCTGCGACGTCACCGTCGCCGGATTCATCTCCATCGTCACCTCAGAGTCCAAGGCAACTTCGAACGTATCCCGAACCTCGGTCAAAATCAGCTGCACCTGCGCGGGCGTCAGCAGTGAAGGCGTACCGCCCCCGAAGTAAATTGTATCGATCGATTTTGTATCTTGTATCCTGGACCGTGGATTGAAACTTTTGATCTCTCTGCAAATGGCACGTACGTATAGTTCGACCGACTCCGCATTTCGAAACACGTCGGTCGCGAAGTCACAGTAAGAACAACGCGACTTGCAAAATGGAATATGCAGGTAAACACCGGCAGGCATACGTTCAATCTATTACTCTCCGGAGAAAACCAAAAACTGAAAGTGAAAAGGAAAAACTGAAAGATCCTCTTAGTTCTCAGTTTTCACTTCTCAATTTGTAGGAAGTTCGAGCGTATGTTCGAGCGAGTTCTTCCAGATAGATTCGAGATCATTCACCGGTTCAGAGACCGCAAGTGATCCATCGATCTCGATTCGAAGATTACGCCCTCCCACGGTCCCGAGAACGTTGAAAGGACAGCCTGCGATCGCCCTATTAACCGCTTCTAGCTTCTCCGGAGCAAAGCTGATCACGATCCTTGAAGGCGATTCGCTAAACAGAACTTCCTCGTCAGAAAGACCACCGAAAGCTAGATCGATCCTGGCGCCTATTGCCTCGCGCCCGAGCGACGAAAAGCAGCTCTCGGCGAGCGCCACGGCCAGCCCACCGTCTGAACAGTCGTGCGCAGACGTGAGAAGTCCCGCATCAGAGAGCTTCAAACATGTCTCCTGCACGAGCTTCTCGAGGGAAAGATCGATCTGCGGGACGCGGCCTGAGGCGATCAGCTCGTCGGTGCTGCAGCCGAGTACAGTCTGTGCATACTCGCTGGCGGACAGATCGTCCCGTGTTACGCCAAGCAGCGCGATAACGTCACCTTCGTCTTTGAAACCCTGTGTAACTATCTTCCGCGTATCTTCGATAAGCCCGACCATACCTATTGTCGGTGTCGGCAAAATGCCGCGGCCCTCGGTCTCGTTGTAGAAAGATACGTTTCCAGAAACGACAGGCGTCTCGAACATCTCGCACGCTTCTTTCATCCCGTCGATGACGTCCGAGAACGACCGCATCACTTCCGGGCGTTCGGGCG
Organism: Pyrinomonadaceae bacterium; assembly: GCA_036375155.1. Taxonomy (GTDB): domain Bacteria; phylum Acidobacteriota; class Blastocatellia; order Pyrinomonadales; family Pyrinomonadaceae; genus OLB17. Next base: position 5,366 of record DASUSJ010000265.1, on the reverse strand, counting down.
ATGCGAAGTTCAAACAGTTCGTCACCGCGATGGGTTTCGCACCGACGCACACGACGTTGCGTGCGGCTTCGGCGACCGCGAGTTTCGCTCCTTCCTTAGCATTGACCGCGACGTAACACCCGGGTCCGTCGAGACACATCGCTATCGCACGACGCGTTTCCTTCACACGAATCACAGCCGCGTCCGCTCCAGGCAGAACAGCAGTGTTAGTCCGTACCATCGTGTCGTATTGCTCGTACACCCAGTGCTTGGAGCAGATGTTTGGAGAAGCGAGAAGCTGTTTCAGCACGAGTCCCTGGTCCCTGGTCCCATGTCCCAGGTCCCTTGCCTGGGAGTCGAACTTATTACTGTCGGAATCCGTTGACTTGGGACTAGAGCCTTGGGACTTGGGACTTGAGCCTTGGAACTCGGGACCTGGCGCCATCGGCCGATCATATTTCGGTGCCTCGTCCGTGAGCGCCTTCACCGGCATATCGGCTTCGAGTTTTCCGTTATGGAAGATCTTCAGCCGATCACCTTCGACGACCTTCCCGATGACGACGGCGTCGAGATCCCATTTGTTAAAGATCTCGACGACCTGTTTCTCCCGCCCGGTTCGCGCGACGATCAACATTCGCTCCTGCGATTCGGAGAGCATCATCTCGTAAGCGGTCATGTTTGTCTCGCGTTGCGGGACAAGTGTAAGGTCAAGCTCAAGTCCGGTGCCGGCACGTGCGGCCATCTCGACGGACGAGGATGTGAGTCCCGCCGCGCCCATGTCCTGGATACCGGCGATCGCACCGCTTCGCATCGCTTCGAGACAGGCTTCCAGTAACAGTTTCTCGAGAAACGGATCGCCGACCTGTACGGTCGGGCGCTTTTCAAGTGCTTCGTCGTCGAACTCGGCCGACGCCATCGTCGCACCGTGAATACCGTCGCGTCCGGTTTTCGCTCCCGCATACAAAACGGGATTTCCGACACCTTCGGCCTTACCGAAAAAGATCTGGTCCTTGCGAACAATACCCAGCGCAAAAGCGTTTACAAGCGGATTAAGATTGTAAGCCTCATCGAAAACAACTTCGCCGCCAACCGTCGGCACACCGAAACAGTTTCCGTAATGCCCTATGCCCTCAACGCAGCCTTTCAGTATGGACTTATTTCGATTGCCGTGTTTCGGATCGTCGAGTGGACCGAATCTAAGCGAGTTCATCGCGGCGATAGGGCGGGCACCCATTGTGAACACATCTCGCAGGATCCCACCGACGCCTGTCGCCGCGCCTTGGAACGGTTCGATAAAACTCGGGTGATTGTGCGATTCGACCTTGAACGCGACGCACCAGTCGTCGCCGATATCAACGACGCCGGCGTTCTCGCCGGGCGGCACGATCACTCGCTGCCCGCTGGTCGGCAGTCGTTTCAGATGAACCCTAGACGATTTGTACGAACAATGTTCTGACCACATCACGCTGAAAATACCGAGCTCGGTAAAGTTCGGCTCGCGGCCCATTATCGTCTTGATCTTTTCGTATTCTTCGGCGGTGAGGTTGTGTTGCTCAATTATCTCCGGCGTGATGGCTGTCTCGTTCATCTGTTAATACTAAGCTGGCAAAATGAAACAGAGATTCTATCGCGTTGACTGGAGGTTGTCGATTGAGAGGCTGCAATGGCTGGGCTTCTATTGAATCTGGACATCTTCCTGTGTGCCTGTCCACGTGTTCCGTGGATTCAGTGATCGGAAAAACCGAACCACGGAATACACGGAACGCACGGAAATAGATCCGGGGCGAAAGCGAAAACGCAGACGAACAGAAGCAGCGGCGACGTGTTTTAGATCTTGGATTCATGTCCGGCAATCTTTGTCGAACGATGATTGATCGCCCCGAATTCGAAGAAGACACGCTCGCTACCGCTCGTGGCTTTGGCTGCTTTTTACGGCATCGCAGGCGCGCCCATTGCGGCCCACTCTTCTTTTGCCGGGCCGTAAACACCGGGAACGGCGAGTCCGGCTTGCCGCATCAGGACCGTCATCTGACCGCGATGATGCGCCTGATGTGCGATCAGGTAAAAAAGCGTCAGCCCGCGCGCCCACGTCTCGCCGTACATGTTGTCTTCCTGTAGAAGCGTCTCGTCGGACCAATTTTTTTGCACCTGCTCGGTTACAGATTTTGCCGCTTTGTCGTATGCGGCAGCTATTTCGGCAGCACTCGTAGGACATTCCTGGTCGTGTGTCGGCCCGTCGATCTGCAGTCCGACAAGACCGAGCATTTCACCAAGGGTTTGGGTCAGGTGCCATCCGAGGAATCCGAGAGTGCGACCGCCCTCGGTGACCTTTTGGGATAGCGATTGGTCGGTCAGGGCGTGGAGTACCTTACCGGTGGATTCGGCTTCGTATTCCCAGTCCTTTATAAAGTCTTCGATACGTCTGAGCATAGAATGAACTCCTTAAGAAGATTTGTCGTTGAATTCGACCGTCGGATGAGGGCCGGCTCTTTTTCGTTCTTCTTCGTGCGGGTAGTGTGCTTCGCGATTTTAGTTGCGGTAACCACGAATTTACACGACCCGCACGAAAAGGACACTAAATGCAGGACATTGAAATCCTAAATCACAGCTGACACCGATCCGAAATCTAACGATAACCAGGAGCGGGGATGGCGGCGGGCACTGTTCCAAGAAGCTTTGCGAGCTCTCCGCGGACGGTATCAATATTTACTTTTCCCTGCCGGACGTAGGCCTGCTTGCCGGTCGCGTCGTACAGGATGGTGAATGGCAATGCGCCCGTGAAGTCCTTGGATACAATCGCGATCGCTGCGTCGTCGTCTTGCGATGCCAGCAGGTACGCCGGCATGCCCGCCTTCATCTCGGAAAGAAACTTCGTCACCGGACCGTTTATGTCGGAAACGTCGTCGAGCGAGATAGTGATGAAATCGATCTTGCCTTTGTATTCGGCGTCGAGCTTCACCAAATCGGGAAACTCTTCGCGACACGGTTCACACCACGTCGCCCAGAAATTTACCAGGAGCGGTTTTCCGCCGGAAGGCGTGAGGGCCTTGCGAAGCCCGACATTGTCGATCTGCTTTACCGATGCCGGTTTGAGCGCGGCTCCGGTATCCGCCACAGTTGTCTGAGCGGCGGCGTTTTGCGCCGCCGCGCCGGAAATACACGACAGAAGTAGGGCGAGAAAGCCGCCGAGCTTCGCAGATTTCGAAAACGACATTTGAGTATTACTTCTCGACGCGCTTGATCGAGCAGCCGAACGCGTTTGCTTTTGTCTTAGCTATCGGCTTATCTGCAAGTGCCGAATCGACGGCGGTCTTCAAATACAGATCGCTGGGTGCCCTGCCGCTACGGTCGTTGTCGATCGCTCCGTGATAAAGCAGCACGTTCTTGGCATTAAAGTAATAGACCTCGGGTGTCACGCTTGCAGCGAGCTTGTCCGCAATGACATTACCTTTATCGATAAGCACCGGAAACTTGTAATTCTCGGCCGCATGCGATTTCACCCATTCGAGTCCTTCGGTGTGGTTCGAGTTGATACCGATGAAGTTGATTCCCTTCGCCTTGTAATCGGTCGCGAGCTGATTGATTCGCTCGTTATAAGCCTTTACGACCGGGCATTGTGCCGACAGAAAAACGATGACGGCACCATTCTTTCCCTTGAGCTCATTGAATGAGTGCATTTTGCCAGTAGTGTCCGCGAGCGAAAAATCTTCCAGTGTTGTGCCCACGGCGAAGTCACGAGCATTACTCGCCGTCGGGCTAAGTGCGAAAACGAAAAGAGTCAAGATCGCAATGACGGCAGCGCTTTTTCGGAACATGTTGTTACTCCTTATTGGTCAAGAATGAGCTTGTATTCTAACAAGCGAAATCTTTTAGGACAAGCATTTAGCGTTCTTACGCAGTGCAGGCCAAAATGGTTTCCGAAGCATTCTCGCACAGCGTTTTGCGATAGGCGATATGAATGGTGCCGAACGCATGCTGAATGTGACTAATGGTATAATTTTCGCGTTTTCCCGTGCCGAAAATAGGTCAACAGTTTGCCCAATACCGGATCATATCGCCGCTTGGATCCGGCGGTATGGGTGAGGTGTATCTGGCCGAAGACGACCAACTTCACCGAAAGGCCGCGCTCAAATTTCTCTCCGCCGAATTCAGCTCTAATCCGGACGCTCTTGGACGGTTCCTCCGAGAAGCGCGGGCGGCCTCCGCTCTGAATCACCCGAATATCTGTACCATCTACGAGATCGATGCGAAGGGAGAATTTCCTTTCATCGCGATGGAGTACATCGAAGGCGAGACGGTCTCGGCGATGATAAGGCGCCGGCGGCGGAACATTCGTCAGACGATCGATATGGCAGTGCAGGTCTGCAGTGCACTAGTTGACGCGCATGAGGCGGGCATAGTGCATCGCGATATTAAACCGGCAAACATAATCGTTACTCCCCGCGGCCAGGCAAAGATCCTCGACTTCGGACTCGTTAAATTGGTCGAAAACAAGAATTTCGCCGCCGGCGCCGCGCAGCAACTGCTCACAAAGGCCGGAATGATCGTCGGGACCGCTTCTTACATGTCCCCCGAGCAGGCGCGCGGGTTGGATGTCGACGGACGGACGGATGTGTGGAGCCTCGGTGTCGTGCTCTACGAAATGCTTACCGGCACCCTCCCCTTTACGGGTGAGACATCCACTGACACACTCGCCGCCATCCTGACAAAAACGCCTCAACCGCCGTCACAGCTTTCTCCCGATATTCCATCGGACCTCGAGCGCATTGTTCTTAAGGCGCTCCGCTCGAACCGCGACGAGCGATATCGATCTGCGAACGCTCTGCTTAGTGATCTTCAGAGTCTGAGTCGCCGTATGGAATTTGAGGCCGAGTTTGAGCGCTCAGCCAGCGTTCGCGCGAACGACGAAGAAACCTTCATTTTCGATAAAGCTCCGACCGAGGTTGCGGTCCGGAATACGGCCGGCCCTGATACCGCTAACACCGGTCGCCCCACGAGCAATCTGCGAACCTATATTTCGCCGATCATCGGCCGTCGCGAGGAGATCTCCGAGATTACCAGGCTGCTTCGAAGCGAGAAAGTTCGACTCGTCACCATGACGGGCATCGGAGGAACGGGTAAGACGCGACTTGCTCATGCGGTAGCGGAAACGATGCTTGGTGAGTTCGCGGACGGCGTGTTCATGACCGAGCTTTCTTCGGTATCGCTGCCGGAGCTGGTACCCCCAACCATCGCACAGTCCCTCGGTGTAAAGGACGTCGGCGGGCGTCCAGTGCTCGAGATACTCAAAGATTATCTTTCAGACAAGCGGACGCTTCTGGTGCTCGACAACTTTGAACAAATCGTCGATGCAGCTCCGCAGATCGCAGAGATCCTGGCGGCAGCGC
>DASUSJ010000264.1:0-5703 GCA_036375155.1 Pyrinomonadaceae bacterium | reverse complement strand
GTAGGGAACCAGGGCGGGAATTTCTCGGCCGGTGCCAACCTGATGATGTTGTTGCTTGCGGCACAGGAAGAGGAATGGGACGACATCAACATGATGGTCGCCGGACTGCAGAAGGCGATCATGCGGCTTCGGTATTCGGCGGTGCCGGTCGTAACGGCACCTTACGGGCTCACGCTCGGCGGCGGGTGTGAGATCGCGATGCACGGGAATCGCGTGCGCGCCGCGGCGGAAACTTACATGGGACAGGTCGAGGTCGGCGTCGGATTGATACCGGCGGGATGCGGTACTAAAGAAATGACGATGCGTGCGATGGACGCGGCTGCGAGAGTGCCCGACGCCGATCCGCTCGCGTTTTTGAAGAAGACATTCGAACTGTTGGGCATGGGTAAGGTCGCTACGTCGGCACAGGAGGCTCGAGCCTGGGGATTTCTCCGCGATTCCGATTCGATCTCGATGAACGGTGACCGGCTCGTCGCAGATGCAAAGCAGGAGGTATTGAATCTCGCGTCTGCCGGCTATGTCCAGCCGGTGCCGCGAACAGATATTCTCGCCCTCGGCGAATCGGCGCAGGCGGCGATGAAGCTGGCACTTCACATGATGTTGCGCGGCGGCTATATCTCCGAGCACGACGTGCTGATCGGGAAGAAGCTTGCGAATATCATGAGCGGCGGGAACCTGAATCACCTGTCGTACGTTTCCGAACAGTATTTGATCGACCTCGAGCGTGAGGCATTTCTGAGTTTGTGCGGCGAGCGAAAGACGCAGGAGCGGATCGCGGCGATGCTGAAGACAGGGAAGCCGTTGAGGAATTAAGTTCTAATTCACTCTGCAGACAGCACGGAAAAGGCGCTAGCCAGCCCGGAACGTTATACTGAAAGCTTTGCGTTTCTTCTTTGCGGCTTTGCGGGAACATCTGCCGTGGTAAATCAGCAACTGAGTCTCCTGCGTTCCCGCAAAGCCGCAAAGAAGAAACGCAAAGTCAAAGATGAGGAGAATTGGGATGGACGAACGAATCACACAGATCAAATCCGCACTCAAACAGGTCGCTGACGATGCACGGTCGACATTCGGTGGTTTTGCTCCCGAACAACTCAACTGGAAACCCTCGGAAAAAGGCTGGAGCATCGGCCAATGCTTTGAGCACATTATCAAGACGAACGAACAGTTCTATCCGGAATTCGAAAGGCTCGCGAGCGGAACACGGAAGAATACATTCGTGCAAAACTACTCGCCGTTCACGGGAGTGCTCGGGCGTTTTCTGATCCGGGCAGTTTCGGAAGACTCCAAGAAATCGAAGGCTCCGTCCAAAGACATCGTTCCTCCGAGTGACATCTCCGGCGATATCATCTATCGGTTCGTTGCGCACATCGACGAAGTAAACCGTAAGATCGAATCGTGTGCTGCGGCGGACCGAACGAGAACGGTTGTCAGCTCGCCGTTCTTACGCATATTCACGTACCGGCTCGATGATGCATACACTGTTCTGGTTGAACACACCAAACGCCATTTTCGGCAGGCGAAACGCGTCGCGGCGGCGGAGGGATTCCCGGCGGCTTTCGAATCCCGCGTTCAGGCGGCCGGTTAGAAGGTAGAAAAGGGAAAAGGTGAGAAAGGTGAAAAGGTGAAAAAGTATCGGGAGATTTCGGGAGTGACATTTTCACATTTTCACCCTTTCCACTTTTTCACTTTGTGAGATGAAACGCTGTACCTGGCCAAGCAATGAACTTGCGATCCGCTATCACGATGAAGAGTGGGGCGTGCCGCTGCATGACGATCATAAGCTCTTTGAGTTTCTCATCCTCGAAGGCGCGCAAGCGGGTTTGTCGTGGGATACGATACTTCGCAAACGCGAGAACTACCGCAAAGCGTTTGACGGATTCGATGTGAATAAGGTCGCCCGGTATACGGATAAGAAGATCGAAAAGCTTCTGCAGGATGAAGGCATCATTCGCAACCGTCTGAAGATCACCTCGGCCGTTTCGAACGCGAAGACATTCCTGAAGGTGCAGAAAGAGTTCGGCTCTTTTGATAGTTACATCTGGTCGTTTGTCGACGGCACGCCGATCGTGAACAGATGGAATGACACGTCTCAGATCCCGGCAACATCGGCGGCGTCCGACACGATCAGCAAGGACATGAAGAAGCGTGGCTTTAACTTTGTTGGCTCGACCATCATATACGCGCACATGCAGGCGACTGGGATGGTGAACGATCATCTGACCTCGTGCTTTAGATATCGAGCATGCCAGAGGAGCTGAATGGCCATCGATTTTCCGGTCACGCCGGCGGTTAGATATTTGAGAGAGAAGGGCATCGAGTTCGTTCCGCACTTGTACGAATATGTCGAGAAAGGCGGGACGAGAGAATCTGCGAAGCAGTTGGGCGTCGACGAGCACGACGTGGTTAAGACTTTGGTCTTTGAGACGAATGAAAAGAAGTCCCTGATCGTGCTGATGCACGGCGACCGCGAAGTGTCGACAAAGAATCTGGCTCGGCACCTTCTCGTGAAATCGGTCACACCCGCCTCGCCGGAGAAGGTCGCGAAACTAACCGGCTATCAGGTCGGCGGCACATCGCCTTTTGGTACGCGGACGAAATTGCAGGTCTACGCCGAGCGCACGATCTTCGATCTTGAATGCATTTATATCAACGGCGGGAAGCGAGGTTTTTTGGTGGAGATCGAGCCGGCTGTTTTGCGATCGATCGAGGCTCGGGAAATTGAAGTTGGGATATGAGGGTGTTTTCGGAGCGTAACGGCCAGTTTTTTCGGTACAAGCAATGCTGATTGACGAGTTTTTACCCGAATACGAATTTGTCGAAACGCACGGGATCTCGATCAATGCCGGGGCCACGGATATTTATCGGGCGGCAAACGAGGTTGATTTCAGTGAATCGTGCATGATCAGGTTCTTGTTTCGGCTACGGGGATTGTCTACGGAAAAGGTTACCCTGAGCAGGTTAAAGCGATCTCGGTTTGAGATCCTCGGAGAAAAACCAGATAACGAGATATTGCTTGGTCTGGTCGGCCGGTTCTGGATGCCCAAAGGCGATATGAAAAAGATCGACGCGGAAGGCTTCAAAAAATTCGACACGCCCGGCTATGCGAAAGCGGTTTGGAACTTTTCGCTCTGCCCGGAGGGTTCGGTCAGCCGTCTTAAGACCGAAACCCGGGTTAAGTGCACTGATCCCGGCAGCCGATGGCGCTTTGGATTGTACTGGATGATAGTGCGTCCATTTAGCGGCCTGATAAGAATGGAGATGCTGAAGGCCATCAAACGGAGGGCAGAGATGTCAGTACCGCGTGAGGCAGCTGGTAACGAACCGAAATCATGAAAAGACTATTTGTCGTTGCAATTTGTTTGGCATTTGCAGGCATCGGAGCGAACGCCCAGGTAACCGCGATCCGCGCCGGGCGTCTTATCGATCCGGAGACAGGGAAGATCGAGACGAACCAGGTGATCATCGTCGAGGGCCGTGACATCAAGGCCGTCGGTCCCAGGATCTCCATACCATCCGGTGCGTCGGTGATCGATCTTTCGCGATATACCGTCATGCCGGGCATGATGGATGCCCACGCGCACCTTTGCATGAACACGCAGCACAAGCGTGACGCCAACAACTACTACTTCACGACGCTGCTCGACTCGAGCGCGAAACGGGCGATACAAGGGGCGGTTAATGCACGGTCGATGCTCGAGTACGGGTTTACGACGGTCCGCGACATCGGCAATGAAGGAAACTATGCCTGCGTCGAGGTTCGAAAGGCGATAAACGAAGGGACGATCGACGGTCCGACTTTGATCACCGCCGGGCGCATCATCGCACCGTACGGCGGTCAGTTTCACCTGCAGCCGGACAAACAGAATCTTGCGGAGCCGGAATACTTCTTTGCGGATACTCGTGACGAGATCCGTAAGGCGATCAGGCAGAACATCCACTACGGTGCGACGGTGATCAAGCTGGTTGTCGACGATCAGCAGTACATTTATTCGGTAGACGACATAAAATTCGCGATCGAGGAAGCGCATGCGGCCGGTGTGAAACTCGCCGCTCACGCGTGGACGGCCGCAGGTGCATTGAATGCCGCGAAGGCAGGAGTCGATTCGATCGAGCACGCGGTTGCGATCACAGACGAGGCTCTGGCGATCGCCAAACAGAATAACGTCGCGATCGCACCGATCCCTTTTACCGAGATTGACGCGGCGCTTGGCGGCGCACCGGGCGGGAATAAAGAATCGAACAAGCGTGGTTTCGTCGATCCTGTCCAACGCGCGCACAAAGCTGGCGTGATGCTCATCTGGGGACCGGACGTGATCTTCAACACAAAAGATCTGCCGCGCGGGAAATTGTCTATCGATACGGTCGATTACTGGAAAGAGACCGGCATCCCGTCGTTGGTGATCCTGCAGGCTTTGACGACGAACCCGGCTCGCGTGCTCGGCGTCTCAAATGTTCGCGGCTGGATAAAGCCGGGAATGCGTGCCGACATCGTCGCCGTCCGCGACAACCCGCTTGATAAGATCGAGACGGTAAAAGATGTGGTTTTCGTGATGCGGCACGGGAAGGTCTATAAGAGACCCTAGTAAATGCGGAATGCGGAATTCGGAATTCGAGGGACGACGTGCCGAGTGGCACTTGGAGCCGGAGCGGCAAGAAAAGCTCCCCTCCTTGTTTAGGAGGGTGCCGAGGCTTTGCGAGGCGGGGTGGTAGTTCAGAAGAAGTAAATCGTAAATAGTAAATGGAACGTTTCTACTCGCTGACCGCGCTATTTACGATTTACTATTCACGATTTATTAAGAACTACCACCCCGTCAGCCGAAGCAGCTGCCACCCCTCCCTTGTTTAGGAGGGGAGCCTTTGAAGACCATGCGTCTGAGACACATCTACTCGCTCCTGTTTGTGATCGGCACTCTCGTGCCGCTGACACAGTTCTGGCCTTGGTTCGGCGAGCATGGTCCTGATGTCGGATTGTTTTTCAGGGAATTGTTTTCAACCAGGATCGGCGGGTTTTTCGGGCTCGATGTGATGATCTCGGCAGTCGTTCTTTTCACATTCGCGATATTCGAATCGATGAAACTAAAAATAAAAAACGGTGGAGCGGTTGTGGGGGCGGTCGTGATCGCGACGCTTTTCGCGGGTGTGTCGAGCGGTTTTCCATTGTTCCTATACCTGCGACAAAGGCACACTGATGGAGTAGTTTAAGGGTCGAAACAGATGTCGACACTCCTTGGAGAATTCAAGACGATTACCCAGGCGTTAAATGACGCCGGTATCGATTACGCTGTGTGCGGCGGATGGGCGATGGCGATTCATGGTTTGGCGCGGTCGACTATCGACATTGATCTTTTGATTTTGGGTGATGATCTCGATCGTGCGTGGGAATTAGCCAAGCAACACGGATATGACGTCGAGGGCTTGCCGCTTCATTTTGCAGATGGGGCGATCGAGATAAGACGGATCTCGAAGGTAGACAAAGAATCGAAGAAAGTGTACACACTCGACTTTTTGCTCGTTACCCCGGAGCTGCATGAAGTTTGGTACCGACGCGAGTTGGTTGAGTGGGAAGAAGGAAAGACCTGGGCGGTTTCGAAGGCAGGCTTGATCGAACTGAAAAGAATCAGCGGCCGCGATCAGGATTTGATCGACATCAAAAAACTGGAGAGAAAGTGATGGTAGACATGTCGCCGGCTGCAGTGACAGAGC
>DASUSJ010000263.1:0-14251 GCA_036375155.1 Pyrinomonadaceae bacterium | reverse complement strand
TTTGAGCTGATGATTTGCAGCGATAACGGGGAGGAAACCACGAACCACACGAATCACACGAAACTGCACTAAATTTTTCGCCGCAAACTTCTGCAATTCGCAACGACGCATACGAACCTTCGTATCCGCAAAGACCCTTTTTTAAAACTTCTAGTCGGAATGGCTCACCAGATTAGTAAAGTCTCTCCAGTAAATGCCTCCCGACTCTCAATGCGTTCGCAATTATCGTCAACGCCGGATTCACGGCGGAACTTGACGCGAAGAAACTCCCATCGACGACATAAAGGTTGTCCAGGTCATGCGCTTTGCAATTCCGATCGAGAACCGACGTTCTCGGGTCGTCGCCGAATCGCAATGTGCCGTTCTGATGGGCGACACCGGCAAGCGGTATTTGCTGTCCGAGATAAAGATTCCGGGCAAACAACCCCTGGTGGCATTCCCCGCCGTGAATGTCGCACTTCCGCTGGTTGTTCATCAGGTGTTTGAGTTTCTCCTGCAGGCGTTTATGCGCCTCGACGTTGTTCGGTGTGTATGACAAAACGATCTTGCCATCCCGGTTTAGCGTCACGCGGTTCTCCGGCCGCGGGAGATCCTCGGTTGTCAGCCAGAAGTCGAGCGAGTGTTTCGCCATCTGATCGAGCGCAAATCCCGGGGCGATCGCGGGCGCCCCAGCCGACAGAGTTACGCCGTCGAGCTTTCCGACGAAGGATATGTGTCCCATCGGATATGGCCAGTCTTCTGATCCAAAATAAAAATCGTTTACAGCGAGGGTTTTTTGAAACACCGTCGGATTGGGGCATTTCGAGACCGCGAGCAGAACGGAATTGACGTGTCCCATGTAATTGCGGCCGACCTGGTCCGAGCCGTTCGCAAGCCCGTTCGGATGGCGCTCACTTGCCGAGCGGAGCAGCAAAGCCGCGGAGTTGATCGCACCTGCCGACACGACAACGAGATCCGCTGAATAACTTTCAAGCTCGCCTTCTCGTTCGACGATCACGGCCGAAATGGTCTTTCCGCTCGCATCGGTCTCGAGCTTTGTCACGAGAGCGCCCGTTAAAAGCGTCACGTTCGAATACTCGGTTGCGTAATCGATGCCGCACACCTGTGCATCCGATTTAGCGTTCAAGAGACATGGAAACCCGTCGCATGTCGAACATCGGACGCACGTGCTCCTACGGTCGTTCTCTTTGATCTGGATGCCGAGGGGCACATGGAACGGCCTGACACCCATCGCTGCAAAATCGTCGGCGAGATGTTGTATCCGCGACTCATGACTTACGGCCGGATGCGGGAAAGCTGAGCTGGCCCACGGCTCCGTCGGGTCTTCACCGCGCGTGCCGTGGACGTGGTACATCTGTTCAGCCTGGTTGTAAAACGGCTCCATCTCGTCGTATGAGATAGGCCATGCCGGCGAGATGCCGTCGAAGTGCCTGACCTCTCCGAAATCTTCTTCCCGCATGCGAAACAGAGCCGCACCATAAAATTTAGTATTTCCGCCGACGTTGTAGTTCGTGTGCGGGTGGAGCGGCTTTCCGTCACGGTCGTACCAGATTTCCTTTGTGTTGTACCTCGCTTCGACGTTCACGGCGCGCGGGCTCCAATTGTCAGGCTCACGCTTCACATAATCGCCGCGTTCGAGGATCAGGATCTTCTTTCCCGCCGGCGCGAGCTTCCGGGCCAGTGTTCCTCCGCCCGCTCCCGTGCCGATGATAATTAAGTCGTAATGTCCGTTCGTCATATGATTCCTTGCGTTCAGAGTGCGAGCGTGCAGTGAGCGTCAGCTCGTTTCCGTAACCGAAGAACGAGCTAAAGCTCGCACTCTGAACTGACGCTCGCATTCTGAACTAAAGCCGCAATTGAAAATGCATCGCGAAGCACCAAAGTGATCGAGCTTTGCGCACAGAACCTTCTTTAATCCCCGCGTGCGTACAAAAAATTCCGAGGCGGCAAGCATCGCAACCGGCGGTGCCGTGAAATAGATCCACCAGCCGGACCAGTCACCCGCAACGGCCGCGGATGCGAACGTACGCGCGGGGTTCATACTCATGCCCGATACGGGGCTCTCTACAGCGATAAAAAGTGCGACGAAGAAACCGGCCACCCCCGGTGTAAATCGCGCAATGCGTGGAGCATTGCTCGTAAAGAGGATCATCGACATCATCACGAACGAGATGATCGCCTCCGCCACGAATGCCGCGGCCACACCGTAGCCTCCGGGTATCGTCAGAACGAAGTTGACACCGCTGTCTGCGAGCAGATCTCCAAGCACAAGCCAGGAAAACAGAACTCCGGCGACGCCGCCTAAGAATTGAAAGAGGATATAAAACGCCGCGTCCGCCCCGTCGATCTTTCGAAGCCTAAGAAACGTCAGCGTTACAGCCGGATTGAAATGCGCACCTGAGCGCTTTCCCCACGGCGAGCAAATGATCGCAACCGCCGTCGAGCCCATCGCCAAGCCCATCAGTACATTTCGAAGCGAAGGATCCAGGATCGTCCCCGGCGAATGGGGATTGAAAAGCAGTACGCCGAAAAAGCACGCGGATACCATAAAGATTCCGAGGCACCATGCTTCGATCAGATATTCAGGCCAGTGATTTCTAAGTGCATTTAGCATTTTGCCGTTGTCAGTAGAAATCACCTGGGCGGAGGATTTTGTTCCCTTCGATCAGTGGCGCCCTTGAAATCCGGGTCAGTAGCGGCCGGGTATCCGGTGAATGGTTGCACTGCCAAGCGGGAACAGAATTCGTCGATGTGCGACACGCTGTGAGCGCTTGTCACTTGGGTTGGGAAACCTGGGGGCACAGCGGCTTTCCGCCTTGCAAGGGGCTAAACTCTGCCGCTGCGATGCAGCGAAGAAAACGACAGTCGGCACATCCGTCGATCACTCGACGATCAACAGCGAATTAAACCCTCCGTAACCGTCATCTTCTTTCAGTCCGTGACTCGGATCCTCGGTCCATCGAGCGTCGTCAATGAGAAACTTGTAGCGATATCTTCCCGCCGGAACGCGATCCATCGCACACTCCCAGAGACCATGCGCACCTCGTCGAAGGAGTGCCGGATACCACTCGTTGAAATCGCCGGCGAGAGCGACCCTCTCGGCCGCATCGCTGTGATATCTGAAGTGAATTTTGTCTGGGGCGATCTTGGGCGAGTGAAGCTCGTCATGACCAGGAATGCGAACCTCGCCTTCAGACATTGCGATTGCCAGCGGTGCGTTCAGTACTCCGAAACCCTGCCGAACCGATGGATGGTCGGTAAGGCGTGAAGCCGTGGAGACAAGAATGTTCTTCACCATGGCGGGTGTCAGACCGGGGTTTGCCTCGAGCATCAACGCGATTACAGACGCGGTGATCGGAGCGGCGAAGGAGGTGCCGTCAACGTGCTGGTAATGCGTTGCAATTATCTTCCGCCGGTGAAGCTCTGATTCCACGATCCTCCTCGCATTTTCGGCGTCCATTTCCAGGACGTTCTTATGGAGGCCGGCAGCTTGCCAGCTCTCAGCCAGCAGGGGCGCGAGTGCGTAATCCGGCGTCGCAGCGAGCATTGAAAGTAATTCGCCGGCTGCATAATCTGATGTGCCTGGTAGGATCGGCGCAGCGACATACATCGCCGGTGCGATCAACTCGGGCTTGACCAGACCATCAACCGTCGCTCCATTACTCGAGTGGTATAGATCAAACCCGTCCGCTGAAATCTGATTCCCATCGCTATAACCTCCCACAGTGATCGCTGACTGCGCGCTGGCGGGTGGAGACGAATGAAGTTCGGACGAGTTACCGGCCGCGACAGTGACTGCGACCCCGCGCTCCGTCAACTCATCTACTAACGAGTTGATCCGGCTTTCCCTCGTCGGCAAATCACAGTCGCCGCCGAGTGAGATGTTCAGAATTCGAATGTTGAGCCGTTCGCGATTTTCGACCACCCAAACGAGGCCCGCCTCGATCTCCGGATCACGGATGTGTCCCGCTCTCGAGACCTTTATCAGCACTAGTTCCGCCATGTGTGCGAGACCACGGTAGGTGCCGTCACACAAACTCCCGTCGCCGGCGCACGACGCGACCGTCTGGGTGCCGTGCCAGTGGTGACCAGCGGGACTCAATACATGATCAAGCGATCTGTCCTCACCCGAGATATCGTGGAATGCGACGACACGGCCGGCAAAGTCCGGATGGGGATAAAAACCCGAATCAAGGAATGCGATCCTGATCCCACGAGCTGAATAGCGCGCATCGACCGCGAGTTTTTGTGCTGTGGGGATCACAGCAAATCGGTTTTGGGCGTGCGAATGATTGTGACCGTTCGTTGGATCGTGGTACATAGTTCCGACCGAGCCTCGTTAGCCCGGGAAACTGTCTATCGCGGATGGTGTGACCGGTATTCCAACAAAAAGCGGGCCCGTTGAGGCCCGCCTGTTTGTTTCGAGTTTTTCGAAGATCTATAACGTCGCATCCATTGTCCGGTTCAGGAGGTCTTTTATTCTGGCTTTCGAATCCGAACTGAACTTCAGTCCGTCATCCGTAACCGGGTCAGCGATACTTTCCTCATAACTGCCAAGGGTCTTGCTAAGAAATCTTAGGTGTTCCAGGTACCGGCCGCAGCGATCACACGTAAACAAGTGCAGCTTCACAACGAATGTGTCCCACGGCCCAAGTTTCTCGTCCAGCGACTTACCGATCGTCGGTGTCACGTTTCGGCAGTCGGGAATTCTCTTCCCCAGCCAGTCCTTGAACGCCTCGATTAATTTGTCCACCAATTTCGCCATAATGCTGCAGCCTTCTGCGTTCTGGCGCAAAGTCGCCGCCTTACGTTAGATCACGCTTGGCGGCGAAAAAATTCCTGCTTTGTTTTTGGATCAAAGTCCCGCGACGATACCCAGCCCGGCTGCGCCGCTTTTCAGAAGAGCTTTCAGCCGTTCGCGTGCCTCTTCGCTCAGAGTGCCTTTATACGGGATCGAAACTTCTTCCGACTCCATTTCATGCATCATTTGTTTCATGAATTTCGATTGTTCGATGAACCGAACGCAGGGCTTGCAGGGGATAAGGTGGAGCTTAAGAACGATGCTTTCCCGTAGGGTTAGCTTGCGGTCGATCGACGCCGAGGCAATGTCGATCATGTCCTTGCAAGGCGGCAGATACTTCAAGATCAGCACGAAAAAGAAGCGTTGAACTTTCTTGTAGCCCCATTTGAACATATCAGTGCTTGACCGCCTTTCTGAACCAGTTTACTTCGATGCAACGCCGCAAGGCTAACCTCGCACGGTGCATCATCACCCAAAAATTCGCGTTCGAGACCGAAAGGATCTCGCAGATCTCGGAGCTGTCCAGCCCATCCATTTCCCGGAGCATAAACACGCCGGCGACGCGATCCGGGAGCTTCGACAAACAGTTTTGGAGCACTTCAAAAAACTCAGACTCCTGGTAGGTCGCTTCCGGCGACGTGTCCCAGTTATGCGGCTGAAGCTTGTTGTTCCAATGCCCGTTCCACACGTCGTCACGTTCGAAGAACTTCTCGACCTCCGCGAGTAACTCGCCGTCGTCACCGTTCAGCGGCTGCTCGTTCCCCGCCCTTCGATAGTAGTCAACGATCTTGTGTTTAAGGATGCCGGTAAGCCACGTCCGTTCCGAAGCCTTTCCGCTGTACGACGAAATCGACTGGATGGCGGCCAGCAAGGCCTCCTGAACGGCGTCCTCCGCACGGGTCTCGTCACGGAGCCGCATCATCGCGTAGCGGAAAAGATAATCGCCGTGCTCATCGACCCACGCTGTCGGGTCTACCGCGGGTGCATGCTGCTGCACATCAACTGTCACCGTTTCACCGGTTCGCATAGATGAGATCGGGTAAGAAAGGGTCTCGCCACGCATATTATCACGCTCTGATGCCGGCGCGGATGGACTCAATGAGTGAAAGCGGTGCTACATCGCGCTCGACCGCCCGTTTCAGGATTTTCTTTAACCGAAGGTCGTCGCGGAGGTCTGCCATTGTTTCCGCTGGCGGACGCGAATATGGCTCGATCTCGAACAACCAGTTCGGTCGGATCGATTTTGCGAACGTAAGAGATCTGTCCTTCATTCCTGCCTCCATGGAGACTCTGCTCCCAGTTACATTACAGATATTCAGGCGGCGCTGAAGTTTATTCCCAGAAAATTTATCGGTCGCGCATCTTCTTTTTCGTCCTATTTCGTGTTCCCTTTTCGTGGTTTCAATAGCCGAAACAACACGAAAAGAAAAGAGCGTCATGCAGTCACACCAAAGTCCATCCGATCCAAACATACAAGCAAACGAAGTTGTCCTCGTTGCCTTGCACGACTGTTCGTGTCTTCTTCGTGTGATTAGTGGTTTGGCGTACTTGAACCACGAAACACACCAACCACGAAATCACACTAAGGAAAATTCTTGAAAAAGTTTGTAAGGATTTCCCGCCTCGCACGACAAACGGGTGTAGGCAGTTGATTCCAGAATTCACAGGAGAGCAAGTATGACAGAGATCACCCCCGAGATTTTCGAAGCCGAAGCGATGCAGCATATCGACGACCTGTACCGCACCGCTTCGCGTTTGACGCGAGACGCGACTGATGCCGATGACCTGGTTCAGGAAACTTACATGCAGGCGTGGAAGTCGTTCGAGAATTATGAGCTGGGCACGAATTGCCGGGCGTGGCTCTACAAGATCTTGTTCAATAAGTTCGACCACTATCGCCGCAAGAAGTACACACAGGCGAAGTATTTTCAAGAAGCAGATGAGCTTGTATTGGCGAATTCGGTCCAGAAGACGACGGTACCGGAGCATCTCACGGATCGCGAGATCATTTCCGCACTCGACAAGCTGCCTGAGCATTACCGCTCGGTCGTGCTGCTGGCGGATGTTCACGACTTCGACTACAAAGAGGTCGCCGCGATCCTCGACATCCCGATGGGCACCGTGATGTCGCGACTGAATCGTGCACGCACTCAGCTAAAGAAAACGCTTGCACGCGTGGCGGCCGACTACGGGATCAAAACCGCCCAGGCACAGATCGCCGCGTAGAATGTTTTTTCATTTCAATCCTCCTCCTGTTGGCGTTGAGACGGATCTCAACGCCATTTTTTTGCGCGACGGGTTGAGACTCTGGCCTGCTGCGTCCGGACGAACTCGATTTGAAGGCAGGTGAACAGTCGCTGAAAGCGACGAATTTAATAGCGGGATGTGAGCGAAGCGAAACGTCCGGATCCTGATGGCGATAGCGATTCCGTCCGTGAAAGGGCGAACTCGATTGTAGATAATTCGACCCTTTCAGGTCGGACGCCTTCCGAACAGAGCGTGGGGTGTCGCTCGCCAAGGCTCGCTTTACCCCACGCAATTAACTCCGTCCCCTCCGGGGACCCGGACTGACCGCCGACTTTTCAGACTCCTCTTACTGCTGCTTCTCGTTGCGAGCTCTGCGTGAAACTCTTGCCCCGCAAAGGTTAGCGCTTCGACTTCGGCCTGACTCCTTCAACGTTCAACCTGATCCGGTAGAGCCCGGTTCGTGCGCAGAGGTAAAGTGTCTTTCCGTCTTCATCACCCCACGCCATATTGTGAACATGCTGCGGCGTGACGATCGTGCCGATATGCCTGGCATCCGGCGAGAGGATCTGCAATCCGCCCGGAGCCGAGACATAGACGTTGCCTTCAACGTCAACCTTAACGCCGTCGATCGCGTCCTCGCCTTTAAAGGAAGTGAAGTCGAAAAACAGCTTGCCGTTCTTCACCGTGCCGTCCGGCTGAACCTCGTATCGGAAAACCGTCTTCTTGTTGTCGTCCCAGTTGCCCACGTAGAGATATTTCTCATCCGGCGAGAGAGCAATGCCGTTGGGGCCGGTGAACTCTTTTGTGAGGAGTTGCAGCTTGCCGTTGTAGAACGAATAGACGCCGGCATGCGGAAGTTCTTTACGCGGATCGTCGCCAAATTTGGGCAGTCCGAAATTCGGGTCGGTAAAGAATAGCGTGCCGTCGGATCGATAGACGAGATCGTTCGGTGAATTGAAACGTTTGCCTTCGAATTTATCTACGACCACAGTTTCTCTTCCATCATTTTCAAGACGAACGATCCGGCGATTGCCGTGTTGATCTACGACAATATTTCCCGACGGATCAAGCGTGATCCCGTTTGAACCAGGCTGACGATACTCGCCGATGTCCGCGCCTGAGTATCCGCTCGGAGTCTTAAAGACACTCAGACTTCCCTCGTTCGAATATTTGTAGATGGTGTTGGCATTCGGATCGCTGAACAGCAGACCGTCACCCACCCACACCGGGCCTTCCGTGAACTTGAATCCTTCCGCGAGCTTAAAGACTTTTGGATTCGGGCCGACGATCTTATCGATCGCAGCGTCCTTCCGAATCACTTCGACATTTACCTCGCTTGGTGTGATCGCAACAGGACCGGATACACCGCCCTTATAAAAATCGAGCTTCGCCTCCCGCACCCAGATAAAGTTCGTCGGCGAATTCGAGATCGGACCGTTAATGCCAAAGACTGCCAGCTGGATCTTTTGTCCGGGCTTAACGTCGCGACCGATCACCAGACGGTTCGGCGCATTCCAGCCGGCCACGACCGATCCCCCTTTTTGACCGATAAAGCGCGAGATCTCGCCATCCACCCAGATCTCGGCGTAGTCGTCGAGAGCAGTCTGAAACACGACAGTCGAGCCGGTTGGATCGAAGCCGTCAAGCTTTTCGGGAATAGTGATGCTGATGCGGTACCAGTTGAATGAAAGGCGGCCGTTACCGCGACGTTTTGAAAGATCGGTGGCAGAGACTTTCTGCCAGGTCGAATCGTCGTAATCCGCACCTCCGGCCTTTGGTACGTAGTCGTAAGTCCTAACCGGTTCGCCGGTCGGCTGACTGTCCGCCCCCGCGGCGCGAAAATCGACTTCGACGATCTTCGTGTCGCTGTATCGCCACTCGCCTTTTACAAGTCGCGTACCTTCGACGGTTGCGAGGTCGATCCAAGCGTCAGGCTTACCGTTCGGAACTTCCTGAGCAAGACATACCAGACCAGACCAGAAGAAAAAGAACAACAGTGCAATTAATTTCATGATCAATCTCCAAAAGCAGATCGAGGCAGAACACGACCGGTAGCATGGGTAATATCCGAAATACCAGATCCAAGATCGAAAATGGACCCGACTCCCTACCGGTCGTGTTTCTGCCTGTTTACCTAACTTTCACCACGTAATAAAGGAACTCGCCGTCGACCTCTTTGAACCAGTGCGGCGTACCCTTTGGCACTATCACTACGTCGCCCTTCTTGAGCTGACGCGACTCGCCGCCCTCAACCGCGGAGCCGCGAAATTCGTTGACCGCGACCATCTTTGGATCGACGGATCGTCCACCGGTAACGAAGGTGGCCGTCCCGCCGAGGACGTAGATGATATCGGTATCGAGCTCATGAACCTCGCTCATCCCCGCCCTTTCCCGACGTGACGCATGGACCATGTAGTTCTCGCCGTTTGAGCCGTCATCGAGGACGGCACCTTTTGCGAATCCTTCCGCAACGAATTTCGCGTCGATGAATTTGACCGGCGCCATCTTTTGTTCGGTCAGAGCCGACGCACCCGCTATCGCAAGCTCTTCGTCCTGCACCGCCGAAGCAGCTCCGGACACCCCGACGCCGCCGACGATCTGCCCGTCGATCATAATCGGCACTCCGCCCTGAAGCGGCGTGAAGTCCGGAAGGGCGACCATTGCCGTGCGACCGTTCTTGATAATGTCCTCGAAGACCTTGGTCGGCCGCTTGAACATCACCGCAGTCTTTGCTTTGCCGATCGAGATCGTTGCACCAGCGGAAAAAGTTCCATCGAGCCGCTCAAGCGCGACGAGGTTTCCACCGTCATCGACGACCGCGATCACTCCGCCCGGTGCTTTGTGAGTCGAGGCGTATTGTTTCGCGCCGGCGATTACAGTACGAGCACCTTCCAGTGTTAGAGACTTCTTGTCGACAACTTGCCCGGCGACAAATGTAGACAGTACGAGCGCGGCAGCGATCACCAGGCTTGAATTAAGAATTGATTTCATAATTTTTAGTTTTGCTTTAAGCGTCGAGATCTTTTTTCCCACGATGTGTTCGTGTCCCCTTCGTGTCGTTCGTGTTATGGGTTGTGGCTTACTTGAAACCACGACCCGCACCAGACCACACGAAGAGGTTGCGAATTCAACACACAAACACACGAACCCACGAAACCGCACTAATGTGCGTAACAAACATCGTGACAATGTTCTATTCCGCCGTGATGGTCACCCGCAGCACCTCGGTTGTTTTTGGATAAGTAAACATGTCCTTCACCATGCCGACCTTTCCGTTCTCAGCCTTTCCGGTGTTTGCCATTTTCTGGCGCGGAGCCTGTTCGTCGCCGACGCCGGGAGCTTGATTCAATTCAGTTCCCGCGTCCCAAAGAACCAGGCTGCCGGTGATATCCCCTGTCAAGGGATTGCCATTCGCGTCGAACAGATCTAACGCCCGCTGCGGCGCGTAGAAAAGATCGTTCGATTGTCCGTACATCGCAATGAGGCTAAATCTCATTCCTTCACTCGCCGTGAACGAAAACTCGTAAGCGCCGCCCGGGAGGATCGGGGCCGGGACGCTGGAGCCAACTGGCTTATTGAAGACACCCATGAACACGCCTCCGACTTTGGTCAAATACGCCTTTGATAGAGGCTCCGGATTACCGTCCTCGGCCTGTGCTTCGAGAGCTGCATCGGCCCGGTCGCCTTCGTTGAAGAAATAGTGTTTCCGGTGGTTGACTACGAACAGTCCCGGCGAAAGGGCAAACGGATATTTAGCCCCACCCTCGGTGGCGAGACCGTCTGCCGCGGAGATGTTCTCGATACGAACCTTGAACGTCTTCCGGTTCTTTACCTTTCCGAACGCGATCGCGTTCGTCTGTATTCCGATGACCACGGCGATCGCCAAAGCGACGCCGGCTGCGAATTTCTGTCTCAACATAAAAGAATTTAGTCTCCGTTTTTAATAAGAACTCGCCACTCGCCCGCGGCGAGCGTCAGCCCGTTTAATCCCACCGGGTTGGTGTCTTATTCCGCGCGTGATCGGGGGAATAAAAACAAACAGCGATGGAATTTTTAGGCGAATACGAGCGGGAGACTTTATGCGGATGAATTCATCGGAGGGATCGATCGAAAACGCGGCCGTTAGCGGATTGATAGCCGAGCTGGCGCGCGGCATCGAGATCATCCTCGCTCTGGATGACGATGAGTTCGGTATGGCTGTCGAAGGGAGAAGTTCGGTCGGCGCGCATCTTCGTCATGATCTGGATTTTGTGAACGCATTCCTAAACGGATTAGCGGAGCGCCGGATCGATTACAACGCCCGTGCCCGCGATGCTCGTATCGAGAGGGATCGCGATCACGCGATCCAGGAGATGGCCTTTGCGTGCAGCCGTCTAAGGAACCTCACGCCGGGATTGTTGGCGAGCCTCGTCGTGGTCAGGTCGGAGGTCGACGAAGACCTGTGGCATACCTCGAGTGCATCGCGCGAGATCGAGTTCTTGCACAGTCACACGGTTCATCATTACGCATTGATCGCGAAGCTTGTAGCAGCAACCGGCCGCCGGCTTGACGATGAATTTGGTGTTGCACCGTCAACGCTAAGGTACAGGGAATCAGCGGGATTCTATTCGGGTAGCTCAGTTAATAACTAGGTAATTAAAGACACAGAAAGGAAGGAAATTTATGTCATCAACTCTGTCGATCGTCAGTTGGGTCTGCCGCGTCGCGGTCGCGGTCATTTTACTTCAGACGCTTTTCTTTAAATTCACTGGTGCCGAAGAATCAAAGTACATTTTCACGACACTTCTCGGGCCTGATCTCGAAGCCTTCGGCAGGCTAGGTTCCGGTTTCGTCGAGCTGATCGCGGCGGTCCTGCTGGTTGTTCCGAGGACAGCCTGGATGGGTGCGTTCCTTTCGCTCGGTACGATATCCGGTGCGATCTTAAGTCACCTGACGATGCTCGGCATCGTCGTGAAAGATGACGGCGGATTGCTGTTCGCTCTTGCCGTAACGGTCTTCGTATTGAGCGCCATCGCGTTACTGATCCATCGCCGTGAGCTTCCGATCCTTGGTGCGGCCTTCCAGTAAATGATCGAAACGATCGCAGAGTTGCAGCAGTTCTCGGCCGTCGATCTCTCGGGATTGTCGGCCGTCTCGGTCTTTTTCGCTCTCTTTCTCGCGACGTTCATAAGTGAGGACGCCGCGTGTCTGGCGGCTGGTGTTCTGGCAGCAAATGGTGAGATCAGCTTCGTTTTTGCCGTCGCAGCATGTTTTTCCGGGATCGTTGCGGGCGACATAGGTCTTTACTGGATCGGTCGGACATTCGGAACACGGATATTAGGGTTGCGATTTGCGAGACGCATGGTTACCCGACAAAGCCTTTCACGCGCTTCGAGGTGGTTGGAAAAACGCGGTGCTTCGGCCGTATTTCTTAGCCGCTTTGTTACAGGCCTGCGCCTTCCGACGTACCTCGCAGCAGGCTTCCTCAAGACCGACTTCCCTAGATTCACCATTTACTTTCTCATTGCCGCCGCGATCTGGACTCCGATCCTGGTCGGTTCTGTCGCGGCGTCTGACCAATTCTTCGATGGAAGCGTGTTGCTCGCGGCGGCGGTTGTCTTCGTTACGGTGAGGATTGGACTAAAACTCGTTCATTGGAGAAACCGGCGGCTGGCGCTCGGGAGAATGAAAAGGATCTTGCGGTGGGAATTCTGGCCGCTAGCCGTTTTCTATTTTCCGGTCGTCTGCTACGTATTCCTTCTCGCACTCAAGCACCGGAGTCTAACGGTCTTCACTTGTGCGAACCCTGCGATCCCGTCAGGCGGTTTCGCCGGCGAATCGAAGGATGAGATCTACTCACTTCTATCAGCGGCTGAAGAGAACGGATGCTACCTGCTTCGCCACTGTCTGATAGACGGTGCTCTGTCGCCGGACGCAAAGTTTTGCAGTGCCCGGCAATTTTTGAAAACAAACGATCTCTCCTTTCCTGCTGTCGTGAAACCGAATGCCGGCGAGCGCGGGAAGGACGTCCGGATCGTTTATTCAGACGAAGCTCTGTGTAGGGCGCTCGAAGATTCCCAGGGAGCTCAAATCATTCAGGAGTATTTCGGCGGCCATGAAGTAAGCATTTTCTACTACCGGTATCCTGGGTCGGAGAAGGGAGTCATATTTTCCATGACTGAAAAGCTTTTTCCTTCAGTCACTGGCGACGGCTTCTCAACACTCGAGGAATTGATACTGCGGGACGGGCGAGCCGTTTGCATCGCTGACAAATACCTCAGCGAAAATGCTGACCGGCTTCGGAGCGTTCCGGGCGCTGGCGAAATTGTTACTCTCATCGACCTGGGCACGCATTCACGCGGAGCGATCTTTCTCGACGGCAGCCATTTGCGAACTCCGGCCCTGGAAAACGCGATCGATGCCATCTGCCGCCGCGTCGAGGGTTTTAACTTTGGAAGGTTCGACATTCGCTTCTCGGCGCACGAGGATTTTCTTGCCGGCCGCAATTTCAAGATAATTGAATTGAACGGCGTGACCAGCGAATCGACAAACATCTACGATCCGGGCTACTCGCTAGTCGATGCTTATCGCATCCTGTCCCGGCAATGGAGACTGGCATTCGAGATCGGGGCTGAGAACCACCGGCTCGGTGCAAAGAGAACTCGGTGGCAGGCACTGTTTCGAGAGGCCTGGGGCGCCATCGTTGCGGGACTCGCGTAACACTGCTCTCCATAAGCAGACAAAGCCGTCGTCCGATTATGTGTGTTATCTACCTTGCATACGATGTTCACCCGCAGTATCCCCTGATTCTGCTTGCCAATCGGGACGAGTTTTATGACCGGCCAACCGCTCCAGCCAACTATTGGAACGATCATCCCGGGATCTTTGCGGGCCGCGATCTTGTCGCGGGGGGAACGTGGCTTGGCATCACCAAAGCCGGACGAGTAGCGGCGGTCACAAATTACCGCGA
This sequence comes from Pyrinomonadaceae bacterium, assembly GCA_036375155.1. GTDB lineage: Bacteria > Acidobacteriota > Blastocatellia > Pyrinomonadales > Pyrinomonadaceae > OLB17. Next base: position 254 of record DASUSJ010000263.1, on the reverse strand, counting down.
GCCAGGAGCACCGAAAGGCAGTAGATCGCGTGGGGATCTCGTTGCCGAGTTTTTGAAAACTCGTACATCGGTAAAAGATTACTTGTCCGGAATTGAAGAGCGTCAGAATGAGTACTCGGGATTTAATCTCCTGGCCGGCGAATTTAACGCAGATCGCTGTGAGTTGTCCTACTTCTCAAACCGAGGTAACGGTGTTCAGCCTCTGGAGCCAGGCATTTATGGCTTGAGTAATCGTCTCCTTGGCACGGAGTGGC
>DASUSJ010000262.1:0-11604 GCA_036375155.1 Pyrinomonadaceae bacterium | reverse complement strand
ACAAAGGGCGTAGACGTGCTCGTTATCGCGCCACAGGAGGCGACGGAGGCGGCCGCGATGGTGGACAAGGCGAAGGCTCAAGGAGTCCCGGTGATCAGTTACGATCGATTGATAAACTCGGACAAGATCGATCTTTACATCTCGCATCAGGTCCCCGTCATCGGTCGAAAGATAGCAGAGTATGCTCTTCAGAAGGTTCCGAAAGGGAATTACGTGATGGTTTACGGCGCCTCTACCGATAACAACGCGCACATAATGAAGAAAGAGCAGCTTGATGTTCTGCAGCCGGCAATTGACCGTGGGGACATCAAAATCGTTGCTGAGCAGATGATACCGGACTGGAAGAATGATCTTGCGCTTAATTTCGCGGAGAACAGTCTGACTAAGGAGAACGACAACATCCAGGCTTTTGTCGTGTCGAACGATGGTATGGCCGGCGGCGTTATTTCCGCTTTGGCAAAGAAGGGACTTACGGGAAAGATTCTCGTTACGGGCCAGGACGCCGGTCGTGAGGCGCTTCAGAACATTGCGGAAGGTAAGCAGTCAATGACGGTCTACAAGCCTATAATACCGCTCGCTAGCCAGGCAGTTGAAGCGGCAATGAAGCTTGCACGAAAAGAACCTGTGGATACCACGCCCTTTAAGAACGATCGGCTGGGAGGCAAAGAGGTTCCCGCGATATTGCTTGAGGTTACCGTCGTTGATAGGGACAACCTGATGGATACGGTAATCAAAGATGGTTACGCAGAATACGAGGATGTTTTTCGGAACGTGCCAGAAAGCGAAAGGCCCAAAAGGCCCTAACCGGTCATGGCTTTACGATGAACGAAAAACGCTACGTTCTGGCGGCGGATGTCGGCGGAACCAATTTGCGGATTGCAGCCGTCGGTTCGGACGGCAAACTCCTCCATCAGACATCGACCTCCACTCCGCGGGACGGCACGGCGGATGAGATAGTCGAAGCCATAGTTGGGGCCGCGAGCTCGTGCCTCTCCAGAGCCCTCGTTTCCGGAAAGCCTTCCAGTTTCGGACTTGCTCTTGCGGCGCTCGTCGATCCCAGAACCGGATCCGTGTACAGTTCGCCCAATCTGCCTCAACTCGATGGGCTTCCTCTCGCGAACCTGATATCCACCTTACTGGACACCGAAGTCGTTCTCGAAAATGACGCAACCGCGGCTGCCATCGGCGAAAGTTGGCTCGGGGCGTCTGCGGGAATCGAGAACTCGATCTGCCTCACCATTGGTACTGGCATCGGTGGCGGATTAATACTTAATGGTCGTACGTATCGCGGCGTGGGAGGGACTGCCGGTGAACTAGGGCACATCTGTGTCGAAGCCGACGGTGTCCCGTGCGGGTGCGGGAGTCGCGGTTGCCTCGAACAGTATTCATCGGCGACCGCCGTCGTGCGGATCGCAAGAGAGCTTGCGGGCAAGAAAACATCGCAGTGGAATTTGGCAGACAGATTTACAGCAAAAGACGTCTATCACGCTGCGGTCGCAGGTGATCCTGTCGCGATCGAAACGTTTCAGATAGTCGGACGATACCTGGGCATAGCACTCGCGGACATTGTCAACGTGCTGAATCCTGAGATGATCGTACTTGGCGGCGGGGGTGCAGGTAGCTGGGATTTCTTTATCGAAGCAACATGGTCCGAGATCAGAGAACGGGCTTTCAGCCATCCAGCCGAGGCCGTGGAGATTGTGCGCGCTTCGCTCGGCGGGAACGCCGGGATTCTCGGTGCAGCGTCCGTTGCTTTCGATAGGGCTCGAGCTCGGTAGGCGGTCACATCGACGAATCGACTTGGTCTCGACGATTCGCTTGTTTTAGCCGTCGTCTTTGTTATATACTCTCTTTTTCCTGCAATGCGTAGGGACGTGTTGGGTGGGCTCGGGTGCCCACTTTTTATTTTGGTTTTAAAGTGATGCAGCGGGATTCGATAGTTGAGAAGGTTGACAAAATAGCCGCGAAGGCCGCGAAGGAGCATGGTGTAGAGTTCGTTCATTCGGAGATTGTTGGAAGCAAACGGAACATGACCGTTCGCATCTACATTGATAAACCCGAAGGCGTAACGATTGAAGACTGTTCGACGGTTTCGCGAACTGTTGAGACGGTGATCGACGCAGACGACTTCATCCCTTCCTCTTACGTTCTGGAGGTTTCGTCTCCAGGCTTGGATAGACCGCTCTTTAGTATTCAGGATTTCGAGCGATATTTGGGCAAGAAGGCGAAAGTGAAGACCGCCGAACCCATTAACGGACAATCTAACTTCAGCGGCCAGATAGTAGCGGTCAGCGGCACCGAAATAGAATTTGACGACAAGACGAACGGCACGGTCCACATACCGTTTGAAAAAGTGGAGAAGGCGAACTTAAAGGTCGATCTTTCTGAAGAATTTAAGAAAAAGCGTTAGCCGGACGAACTGGCTCCGGGGCGGTTAAGAGTTATGACATCATCGATTGGACAAAGTATCGAAGCGTTGTGCAGTGAACAAGGATTGGATCGTGACATGGTTATTGAAGCCATGAAGGACGCCGTTAAGGCCGCGGCGCGCAAGCAGTTCCGGACACAGGACAAGACCGGGGACAACATACAGGTCGACTGGAATAACGAAGAAGGTGCGATCGAGATCTCGTTGCAAAAGACGGTAGTTGAAGAGGTCGAGAACGATTCGGCGGAGCTCTCGCTTGTAGAGGCGCAGGAACTTGCCGGGGACGAGATCGAGATCGGTGACATGCTCCAGATCCCGCTGCCGCAGGAAGAAATGGGACGCATAGCGGCGCAAACGGCGAAACAGATACTAGTCCAAAAAGTGCGCGAGGCGATCCGCGAGAAGGTCTATGAGGAATACATCGATCGCAAAGGAGAGCTGATCAACGGCACTGTTAAGCGGTTCGAGCGCGGTGACATGATCATCGATCTCGGCAACAACCTTGAAGCCATTCTTCCAAAGCGCGAGCAGTCACGCGGTGAGATGTGGAACCAGGGAGAGCGTATCCGGGTTGTTATCGTCGATGTGACGAAAGACCAGAAGGGGCAACAGATAAAAGTTTCGAGAGCTTCTTCGGAGTTGATCAAAAGATTGTTCGAGATGGAGGTTCCCGAGATCTATGACGATACGGTCGTTATCAAATCGGCTGTCAGGGAACCTGGTGATCGTGCAAAGATCGCTGTCGCGTCGAACGAAAAAGACGTCGATCCCGTCGGGGCCTGCGTGGGTATGAAGGGTTCGCGAGTTCAATCGATCATCAAGGAACTTCGCGGCGAGAAGATAGACATTATTGAATGGTCCGACGAGCCTTCGGTCTTTGCGGCGAACGCCCTTTCGCCTGCCAAGGTTTCTCAGGTAAGGATCACTGATATCAATAAACGCAAGATGGAAGTGATCGTTGCGGAAGACCAGTTAAGTCTTGCGATCGGTAAGAAAGGTCAGAACGTGAGACTCGCTACGCGTCTCGTCGGCTGGGACATCGATATCGTCAGCGAAGAAAAACTGAAGAAGGAAATCGCTCTTCAGATGGGCAAAATGATGGCATCGGGCGAAGCGGTTCCCCTGTCAGCTCTTGAAGGCGTGTCACCGAATCAGGCAGAGATACTGGCTGAGAAGGGAATTGAAGATGTCGAGGCGCTCGCCGCAACATCGGTCGATGATCTTGTCGATTATCTCGACGTAAGTCTCGATGAGGCGGAGTCAATTCTTAAGTCGGCGAATGCGATCGTCGAGGCCCGCAACCTGGAAGTTGAGCCGGGTGACGGCGATGCTTCGGTTGACGGAGAGATAAGCGAAGAGCCATTCGAGGATGTGTCAAGCGCCGCCGAAGCCCCAGAAGGTTCGTCGGTAGAAGCCGCAGATTCGACCGAAGCAGACAGTTCGGAGGCCGCGGAGGCCGAGCCGGAAGATGCGACGTCGGAGGGGGCGGATGTTGTGATCGAGGCGATACCTGAAGACGCCGTGGCGGAAGCCGGTACCCAAGCCGGAGCGGAGGATGTTCCGACGGACGAGTCGGCCTCTAATGACGACACGGAGCTCGTAGCTGAAAGCGACGAAACTACTTCGGAGGAATCCGAGAGATCCGAAGAAGCCTGACCCGCTCAGGATAACGTCCGGTCGTCCGGACCCGGTTAGAGAATATTTATGGCTGTTGGTAAGAAAATTCGGATCTATGATCTCGCGAGAGAGCTGAAGCAGGATGCAAAGCGCGTGATGGAAGATTTGCGTCGCGAGGGAGCAGACGTCAGCGTTCCGTCCAACTCGGTCAGTGGCGAGTTGGCAGACAAGGTCCGCCTTAAATACTTCCCGAAAACGGAAGCGGCTCCCAAACGCGGGATCAAGGTAATCAAAGCCGCGAAGAAGACTGAGGCCGCGGCCCCGGCCGTGGAAGAAGCCGCCGAGCTTGAAACTCCGATTGTCGAAGTACCCGAGACCAGCCCGGCGGAAGAAGCGGTTGTCGAGACGCCGAGCGAGCCGGCAGCGACGCCGGTACGAAAGGTTCTAAGAAAGCGGCCCGAGCCCGAGGTCGAAACTCCGGCGGAAGTTGCGGCACCCGCAGCCGAGGTGGTTGAAGCACCGACCGAAGTTCCAGCACCGGTTGAGACGGTTCCGGAGGCTGAGCCTGAATCGGCACCGGCTGCGTCACCCCATGTAGTCACGGCGGGCGGTACTCAGATCAAGAAACTTACGCTGACCCCCGATGCACTCAAGAAGGGTGTAAAACCCGGGGAACGAGTCGTCGCAGAAGCTCCCGTACGAACAGGAAAGCTGGATCCGGAGCGCGTGGCTGCCGATGCTCGTGGACGCCGGGCGGAATTTCGCGGCACGCCGGGTGAGACGTCGACACCCCAAATGAACTACACCCCGCCGGCCGACAATCGTCGGCGGCCGGGTCGATCCGGCGGCAGGAAGGCAAAGGGTAATGAGCGAGGCGGACGTTTTGCGGAACGGGATCAGGACGCGCCGCGCCAGCGTACGATCGAGGAACGCGTACTCGATCAGGTCGGTACGCGTAGTCCGGACACGTTCAAGTCCGTTCGATTGGTGGAAGGTGCGACCGTCCGCGAATTCGCCGAAGCTCTCGGCATCACGCCGCGCGACATCGTGCAGCTGCTCATAAAACGCGGTGTGTTCGCGACCCTGAATCAACCCATCGCCGAAAAAATGGCGATCGAAATGGGAATGGACTTCGGTTACGACCTGAGCTTCGTACCTTTCGAAGAAATGGTCGTCGAGGAGGAGTTTGAAGAACTTATTGCGGCTGATGCCGACGATGTTGAAGAGTCTCGTGCGCCGGTCGTCACCGTCATGGGACACGTAGACCACGGCAAGACGTCGCTACTCGACGCGATCCGTTCGGAGAATGTGGCCGAGGGGGAAGCCGGCGGTATCACTCAGCACATCGGTGCATACAGTGTGTTCGTCCCCAATCCCGACAACCCGTCTGAACCGCGAAGAGTTGTATTCCTTGATACGCCGGGTCACGAGGCGTTTACCATGATGCGCGCGCGCGGTGCCAAAGCGACGGACGTTGTAGTTCTGGTAGTCGCGGCGGATGACGGTGTAATGCCGCAGACGATCGAGGCGGTTGAGCACTCGCGGGCTGCCGGCGTCCCGATCATTGTCGCGATAAACAAGATCGACAAACCGGATGCGAGTCCGGACAAAGTGAAACAGGGGCTGGCGGGGCTTGGTTTGCAACCGGTCGATTGGGGCGGTGATATCGAAATGGTTCCCGTCTCGGCAAAGAAACGCGAAGGTTTGGATACGCTGCTGGAAACCGTTCTCCTGCAGGCTGACATTCTTGATCTAAAGGCGAGCCCGACTCGACGTGCTTCCGGTGTTGTTCTAGAAGCAAAGCTCGATAAGGGCCGAGGCTCGGTCGCGACGATCCTGGTTCAGCAGGGAACGCTGCATGTCGGTGATCCCTTCATCGCCGGCCAATATTACGGGAAGGTACGCGCGATGTTCTCCGACCGCGGTGAGCCGGTGTCGGAAGCTGCACCGGCGACGCCGGTTGAGGTGTTAGGTCTTCAGGGTGTACCGCAGGCGGGCGACACGATACAAGTTGTTGCTGACATTGAGCGGGCGCAGGACATTGCCAACCAGCGACAAATGCATGCTCGCCAGGCGGCGATGATCAAGACGACAAAACGCGGTATCGAGTCGCTGGGCCAATCAGAAGTCAAGGAGCTGCTTGTCATCCTCAAGGCGGACGTGCAAGGTTCGGTCGAGGTGCTACGTTCGACGCTTGAAAAACTTTCGACAGAGAAGGTGAAGGTTCGCGTCATTCGCGCGGGCGTCGGTGCGATTGCGGAATCGGATGTTCTGCTGGCCTCTGCGACACAGGCAGACGATCTTTCGACTGCCGTCGTGATCATTGGCTTTAACGTAAGACCCGAGTCCCGGGCCGCCGAATTGGCCAAACAGGAAGAGGTCGATATCCGCTTGCACTCGATAATCTACAAGGTCGAAGAAGAGATCCGTGCTGCGATGATCGGAATGCTCGACGCGATCGAGAAAGAAGTGATACTCGGAAAGGCGCTCGTTCAGGAAACCTTTAAGGTTTCAAAGATCGGGACAATCGCTGGATGCCGGGTTACGGACGGGTCCATCCGCCGACAAGCCAAGGCACGTTTGATCCGCGACGGTGTCGTAAGCTGGGAAGGTGACATCGCCACACTCAAGCGCTTTAAGGACGACGTAAACGAAGTGAAATCCGGTTACGAGTGCGGTATCAGCCTCGTCAATTTCAACGACATCAAGGTCGGAGATGAGATCGAGGCTTACGTGATCGAGAGGATCGCGGCTACGGAACTGTGAGAATTGTGAATGGTGAGCGGTGAATTATGAATGGTCGTTAGAATACTTGCGGAACGAGTTCCACGAGCATTCATCATTCACCGGTCGCCTTTCACAAATGAAGTGTATGCGTCGACCTGAGAGATTAGCCGAAGCCATGCGCGAAGAGATCGCGGAAGTCGTCGGCTTCCAGCTCGACGATCCGCGGATCGAAATGGTTACGGTGACAGAGGTTTCCGTATCGGACGATCTGCGTGACGCAAAAGTTTATGTGCTCGTCGAAGGCGACGAGGCTGAGGTAAAGAACGCACTGAGGGCGCTTCAGCACGCAGCTGCATTTGTTCGACAGCAAGTAGCAATGAATTTGAGCCTGCGGTTTGCTCCGCACCTGCATTTTGTTCGCGATTCTGCGGAAGAAAATGCGTCGCGTGTGAATGCGATCTTAAGCGACCTGGCGAGCAAGGGCGAAATTACAGAGAAGGACGATCGAGTTGATAGTTGACATTTGATAGTGGAAAGTTCTCCGAGGCCATTCAGGCGGAACCACGCCACCATCAACTATCGGCTATCCACTAAATAAAGAGTGTTAAGTCAAGTAGTTGAGTTAATTGAAAACAAGAATAAGTTTGGCATCACGACGCACATTAAACCGGATGGCGATGGTGTCGGTTCATCGCTCGGATTATGCTGGCTGCTGCGGTCGCTGGGTAAATCCGCGGAGGTGATCGTTCGCGGCGATATTCCCGTCTCTTACCGCAGCCTCCCGGGTGCCAGCGAGATACGCGACGTTGAGAAGTTGGATAAGGATTACGATGCCGTCTTTATCATCGAGTGCTCGGATCTGGAGCGGCCCGGTATCAAGGGTCTTGAGGAACAGTTCACTGTAAACATCGACCATCACGCGACGAGCGAGCATTTCGGTACGATCAATTGGATCGATTCGACCGCCTCGGCCGTCGGCGAAATGATCTACAACCTGTGTAAGGCGATCGGCGGTCGCGTTACCCGCGAGATCGCGGAGTGCGTTTACATGGCACTGGTCACTGACACAGGTTCCTTTCACTTTTCGAACACTACCGACCGCACCTTGAAAGTCGCGTCCGAGCTTATCAAAGCCGGCGCGAAGCCTGCCTCGATCTCCGAGGCGGTTTACAACAATTATCCTTGGTCGAGGATAGAGCTGATGCGCCAGGTCCTTGGGACGGTAAAGCGCGACGAAAGCGGTAAGGTTGCGATGCTTCGGCAGACGTTAAAAATGCGCGAACAGGCTGATGCGGTCGACGGCGACAATAACGGCTTCGTGAACATTCCGCTGGCGGCTCGTGAAGTGCTTGCTGTTGTTTACATGCGCGAGGTCGGACCAGATCAGTATCGCGTTAGTCTCCGGTCGAAAGGCGATATCAACGTGGCACGCGTCGCGGAGAGATTCGGTGGCGGTGGTCACCGCAATGCGTCGGGGCTTCGAATCGATGGCGATTGGGATGAGAAGGAACAGGAGCTTGTCGCTGCGGTTCGCGAAGAAGTTGAAAAAGCCGAAGAGACCTGGGCGGGCGATATTACGCTTACGCCGGACGTCTTCTAGACGAAGGATATCCACCACTCGCTCAACATTCATTCGAACTTAATCTGGCTCCCAACCACCTAATTACGACCGCAGTACTACCTGCTAATGCCTGAACCAAAAGAGAAACGTTACAAGTGGCGTCGCGAAGACTATCGCGAAAACACGAAAGGCCTTTTGATGGTCAACACCGGGGACGGCAAGGGAAAAACGACTGCTGCGTTGGGTGTTCTCGTGCGTGCGGCGGGACGCGGAATGCATTGCTGCCTGATACAGTTCATGAAGTCGAAGAACGATCGCTACGGTGAGCACGATTCGCTCGAGAAGCTCGGCGTTGAAATCCATACCATGGGCGACGGGTTCACCTGGGATACGAAGGATCCAGCCCAAGACATCAAGACATCGGAAGAGACGTGGGCCCTATGTGTCGAAAAGATGCGTAGCGGGGACTACGATCTGCTCGTTTTTGACGAGATCGTCTACGTGCTTGATTACAAATTTCTCGATGTCGACAGGGTGCTTGAGGTCGTGAAGGAGACTCGTGAACAGCAACCGAACTTGCACATCATCATGACAGGCAGAAACGCACCACCGGCACTTATCGAAGCCGCTGATCTCGTTACCGAGATGAAAGAGATCAAGCACCCGTTCCATGCGGGCATTTACGCACAGCAAGGGATTGAGTTTTAAGCCCGCTTTTTGGGCGGTGATGATCCGGCGACACCCGGCAGCGTATCTCTTATTTTCGATCCAGGCCGCATACGATACGCGCCTGCCCGGAAGACGGAACCCAAAACATGAAAGCCAAAGTCGAAAAACGAAAACCGCAAAGCTTACTCGACTATCTTTCGCTCGCCATAACAACCTGCGGTGTCGGCTATCTTCCGATTGCACCGGGAACATACGGATCGCTTCTCGCCGTCGGATTCTATGTTCTCCTTGCGACCGGTTTCAGCTCGTTTCGATACTCGCCGTCGCTTGAGTCCCCGGCTTTTCTCGTTGCAGCGATCCATGCCGTGATCCTTCTTGCTCTTCTGCTTTACATGCTTCTCGGCATCTGGGCCGCGAGCCGCTCTATCGAGCTTCTCGGCAACACTGATCCGCCGGAAGCGGTTGTCGATGAAGTGATCGGACAATTCATAGTGTTTCTGTTTATTCCTTTCACGTCATCGTGGCTGTTGATCGGTGCCGCGTTCCTGCTCTTCCGACTCTTCGATATCTGGAAACCTTATCCGATAGACTACCTTCAGGAGCTTCCGCGGGGCATCGGAGTTTGTGCCGACGACATGCTCGCCGGGGTTTATGCCGGTGTTTGCCTATCGGTCCTCCACGCGATAACTTTGTACTCATGAGAGTTCATGTTTTACCGGGTGACGCACAGGTTGAGCAATTTGTGAAGACAGGCCTCGACGGGAAAGTCGTCGTCTGTCGCGAGGCTCTTGTCGACGGTGATGTTCGCGCTGGGAACCTCGAGGAGTTCTGGAAGGTTCGCGAAGAATTCCTTAGCTCGACTTATCCGGAATCGGAAACTGATTATAAAGAGCGCGTCGCTTCGGAATTTGAAAAGCTTCTCGACCTGCCGGCAAACGCGGAAGTAAATCTCTGGTTTGAATACGAGCTTTTTTGCCAGGTCAATATGTGGTTCTGCATCTGGCTTCTTCGCGAAAGCCCGGCGGAGATATATCGCGTTGCGCCGATCTTGCAGCGAAAGGATCATGCATGGGACGGATTTGGTGGTATGTCGGCGGAAGATCTGCAGGCGTGTTATGACGAGCGTTTGAAGTTTTCGGATGAAGACCTGGCACTCGGCGTGGAACTTTGGACCGCATATCAGAATCGCGACTACGACAGATTGAAAGCCCTCTCGACAAACGAATCGGCCTGCTTCCCGTATCTGAAGGAAGCGTGTGAGGCCGAGCTCGAGAAGGAGTTCAGGCCAAAGCAAGTCCTTAGGGATCTAAGGCGCGATGGGGTCGAAGATTTCGGCGAAATGTTTGCGGCGTTCCGCGAGCGGGCTGGCGTTTACGGCTTGGGCGATACGCAGGTTCGGCGGATCCTTAACGAGATCTAACTACTTTCCTCTCCTTTCTCAACGGCTATGGGGTCGTCCTTCTGGAAGATCCATCCGCGCCTCCAAAAGTACAAAAGCAGGATTCCCGTCACAACCGCCATTACAGCAAGTGTGAGAAAGTATCCGTTTCTGGTTCTCAACTCCGGCATGTTCTCGAAATTCATTCCGTAAATGCCGGCGATCAGGGACAGAGGCAGGATAATGGCGGAGACGACCGCGAGGGTTTTCATAACATCGTTCGTCTTGGTCGCGATCACTGAGAAATGGATGTCGAAGAGACTGCTGACCAGGTCGCGATAATTTTCAGCGAGGTCGGAGATCCGCTGCAGGTGGTCGTGCACGTCACGAAAAAAGGGAAGGACGTTTGCCGGTATCTGCGGAAACTCGCCGCGGGATATCCGGTACAGCACGTCGAGTTGCCGGGCCGAGATTCGCCGCAAACGCGCTACGCTTCTTCTAAGATCCATTATGTCCTGGAGAATGGTGTTGCCGCCCTTCTTCATATCGAAGACGCGTTCCTCGAGGTCGTTGATAGATCCATCAAAGTCGTCGACCATTGGCATGTATAGATCGACGATCTGATCCAGGATCTGGTGCAGCAAATACGCCGCGCCGCGCTGGCATACGAAAGGGCTGATCCTAACTTGTTGCTTTACGGTCTTGATGCTGCGAAAACGTTCGGTGTGGAAAGTGACTACGAAATTATCTCCTAGGTACCCATCCAGCTCTTTCGTCACGAAGTTTGCCGAACTGGTTTCTCCGGGACGCACTCCGTGCACGATGAAGTAAATATACTCGGGAAAGGCTTCGATCTTAGGCTGGTTGCGTGTTTCGACGCAGTCTTCGACCGTGAGCGGATGGAAGTGAAAGATCTCTAGCAGCGCGTGGCGAGCAGACTCGATCTGCTCCGGGGATTCGGCGAGAAAATCTACCCAGACTACGTTCGTTTTATCGGCAAGCAATTTGGGAAGGTCCTCCAACGAAAATCCCTCCTCGACCGCATCGCCACCTTTTCTATAGACAAGGATCTCCATTTCGCCGGGACAATTCGCACTTCGGGAAGTGTTTCAGCAAACAAATAATACCTATGCTAATCTTGGACGGCAACCTATGACAGAACAGAACGTTACACTGCGCGTCCGCGGAGTTTCCAAACGCTTCGGAGATTTCTCGGCGGTCGAA
>DASUSJ010000261.1:0-9049 GCA_036375155.1 Pyrinomonadaceae bacterium | reverse complement strand
CTTCAGCGTCGGGTTCCGTCATATTCGTTTCCGTGTTCATGGTCGGCAGGTTGTATCGGTCGTAATAATCCTTAGTTACGATGTAGTACCCAAAGACATCGCCGGCAAAAATCCGCTCGATTTCATTGACCAGCAAGTGTTCGTTCGACGCGTAGTAATCGTTTCCAATGATGCAGTGCTCGCGCAGGTTGTGGCCAAGAAAAAAAATGTATTCATCCTCCGTGAGACCGTTATCCATCAGGTACTCGTACATCCCCGAACTGACGCGATGTCCGTAATTGAGGTCCAGCGACAGGAATCTTCGCTCGTTCAGCATTTCGGCTTCGTCGACGAGGTCGGGATTCGAGGGATGGGTATATTCCGACGATTCGCTCTGGATGAAGATAGCGTCGGCCCGCACCTCGACGATCGCAAGCATCGCTTCCACGTTACCGCGTACGATATGTTTTAGGGCCGTGACGAAAGCCTTATGTGACCGGAGCTGCTCATTCCACCAGCCATAGAAGGCTGAGAACTCGGCGGCTATATACATCTCGTTCACGGGCGTGTAAAAGCGGATCCACGGGTATCGCATTGCGAAAGCCCGGGCGTAATTTGCGAAGTGAATGCTGAATTCTGGATTCTGGAAGTCGCCGATCCAGTCCGGCACACCGAAATGACAAAGATCGATCACGGGAACGATGTCCAACTCGCGGAATGCGGGCAATACCTCGTCCGTCCAAGTCCAATCGTATTTGTCGGCGCCGAGATGGATACGGTAATACGGCGGGCCATATCGAAGAAAACGAACACCGAGATCGACGGTTAGTTGAAGATCTTGCCGCCAATATTTGTAGTGACCGCATTCCTCCATCTGATCCCGCCGCTTCTTTCCATGCGATGTCTTGATGGTTGGGTATGAGCATTCGATACCGGTTGCGAAAATAAACCTTTGCGTGTTCGGGTTGTACTGTTTTTGGGATGGGTAGTATTTCATGAAACGCCAATCGCGTATGTCTCGTGCTTCGCTCATGTAATTCGTAATACCGACGGCCCCGGAATTTGGGAAAGCAATTTGGATCAAGGCATCACAGTTCAAAACAAATCAAATACTATTGTTAAGGGCCAATCTCAACCCTTAGAGTGACTGTGGCTCGAACCTCGATCGTACCCGGCTCGATCGGAGTTGCGGCCGCTTCGGCACGAGCGAATGCAACGTCTCGTACGGGTATTACATTGGGGCTGGATTCGACAACCGAGAGAACGCGAAGAATCTTCAACCCGAGCGCCGAGGCGAGAGCGTCGGCTTTGTTTCGTGCCTTTGTTGCAGCTTCGCGTAGTGCCTGAGCCTGGACTGCGTCCTCGCTTCTGAGCATGAACTGGAGATTCTGGACGCGGTTAGCGCCTGCCTGCGTGGAGGCGTCGATCACACTGCCGACTCGTTTTAGATCATCAAGGATTATGCGAACAATGTTCGTCGCCGTATATCCGGTGATTTCCGGCTCGCCGCCCTCTTTCGGATAGCGGTAGTTGGGCTGGATCGTGTAGCTGATCGTTTTGATGTCGGCGCCGGGGCCGAGCATTTGCCGGAGACGAGACAACGTCGCATCGAGTTTTCGAGCGTTTTGTTCAGCCGCCGCTTGCGAGCTGCTTGCCTGTGTAACGACGCCCAAATCGATCTGAGCCCGGTCAGGCTCCGCGGTTACTTTTGCCTCGCCGCTGGTCTGAATGGAAGGCGGTAGTCTTTCGCCCCGATCCTGAGCTGCGAGTTGCGCCGCAAACAAAAAAAGTATCAGCAAGAATCCTTTTACAATCATAATGTTTCCACCTCTTCGAAATTGCTCGCGAGGTGAAGCCAACCATTGTTGACTTCACCTTTGGCGCTCTTCCTTCTCTCGAAGTCTCGTCTACGATCCGTCGTAGAATTCCCCGAGCTCGCTCAGAGCTTCGTTCAGGTCCGCATAATCATCGTTAAGCTCCGCCGTGATGTATTCACGGACCGACACCGGAGTCTGGATTCCGCGCTCCCTTGGCATTCAATTCCCCGAGCTTCGCGCGCAGTTGCTGTTCGCTGCCGTCGCGAAAAACGGTTAGCGTTACATCCGTTCCCGGGGGCGTCGCCGCCACGCGGTTTCTCAGTTCGTTACCTTCCTCGATAGGTTCGCCATTAAAAGCGACTATCACGTCGCCGCGATTAACTCCCGCCTCAGCCGCGGGGCTGTCTGGCTGGACCTCATTGACGAGAACACCGCGAATTGGCGACAGGCCAAGATTTCGAGCGATATCGCTGGTGACCGGCTGGACGATGACGCCGAGCTGTCCACGCCTGACCGTCCCGCTATCGATAAGCTGGCGCATGACGTTTTTCGCCATGTTTGACGGGATCGCGAACCCGATTCCGATATTTCCGCCGGTGGAACTCAAGATCTGTGAGTTGATACCGATGAATTCACCGGCGGCGTTGACCAATGCCCCGCCCGAATTTCCGCTATTAATGGGCGCATCCGTTTGCAGGAAATCTTCAAAACTTCCGTCTGAAACTCCGGTTGATCGTCCTCTCGCCGAAATTATGCCTGCAGTTACGGTCTGCTCCAAGCCGAGCGGATTTCCGATCGCGAGTACGATATCGCCGACCTGAACCGCGTCCGAATCGCCGAGCGAAAGTGCCGGCAAGCTGTTCGCGTCAATTTTTAAAACAGCGAGATCGGACGGCGGATCGCTACCGACGACGCGAGCGTCGAACGTCTGCCGATCGAGCATTCCAACCTTGATCTGATCCGCTCCGTCAATTACGTGATGGTTCGTCAGGATATAGCCGTCAGCGCTAACGACAACTCCCGAACCGAGTCCGCGCTGAATCTGCGAGCGCGGCTCCTGCGGTGCCTGACGGCCAAAGCGTTGCCCGAAAAAATCACGAAAGCGCGGGTCGTCGAGAAACGGAAATTGTTCCGGAGCACGGACCCGCCTCTCGGATTGAATCGTCACCACGGCGGGGGAAACCCTCTTCACCACATCGGCATATGAGTAGACGGCCGACGTCGGCGCGAAAGGCGAAGTAGCGGCTTGGGGTTCGGGCTCCGGGCCTTCGGGCAAAGAGTTTGTCGAGCGGTTAACCAATCCGCAGCCAATGTTGAGGGCGGAAAGTGCGAGTACTACTATTACGAAAGTTCGAAAGTTTTTTTTCTTCTTCTGTGCATACATTTTGGACCCCCCTGCTCATATCTCTTCAATCTTTCGTTTTCACGATAGAGCCTTCCCATCGACCGTTAGCTGATTGTCAACGGAGAACGTTCCCGAAACCGTTTTCGCCCTGATACCCGCGATATTTTTATCGCCTACAGAATCGACGAAGCCTTTCAGCGTCACGTGGCCCCGGTCAACAATAATGTGGATCTGCTGTAACGCTCCCACCTGATAGCGGAAGAGCGGCCCCGAATAGATTTCGCGGTAGAGTCGCTCCCGTAGCCGATCATCGCTGGGCGATAGCGGCAATACCTCAATATTGTTAATGACTCGTTGGACCCCGCGGACGCTCGCCACCCTTCGCTCCGCTGCCGACTTCTTATCCGGCGGCGAGACTACGGAACCGCGCAGCGTTACCAGTCCGTCCCGAGTTACGTCAAATTCGATCCAGTCGAAGACTGAATAGTAGGGCATCGTCAAGAGTTCGCTTCGAATCTCCCTCGCCAGATCTGTCTGACTGCTGATCTGAAGGTAAGGCCGATCATTCGTGCTCGATACAAACGCTGTGTTCATGAACCTTGAGCCCGGGCCTACGTGCATTGCCGAGGGAGGCTTCGTACCACCGTAGCGAGACAGCGTCTGCATTAGGGTTCGAAGCTCCTTTGGAAGCGCTGTTTTATTTGGTCGTTCCGGATTATCCAGGATTTCAGAACCGTTTAGGTTATAGATCGCTTTATTGACGCTGTTATCTGCTGTGAGTACCGCTCCTTTTATCGATGCTCCCACAAAGGCACCTTCGCTCCGCGAATAAGTGAGAATGCCCGCATCGAGCGTCAAATTCGTTCCGGCACCGGCCGTTCGTCCGATGGGTCCGGCAGCAACACTCACACCGGCTCCAAGTTCGAGTTTGTCGTCGAGAAGATCGCGAAGCGCGCCTTCGTTCATGAAGAGCATGATATAGTCCGTCTTTTTTGCACCGATCTGCGGGCCAAAGCTGGCACCGCTAATATTGTAAAAAACGGGTACGCTCCAATCGCCCGACGATGTACGGCGTGCGACTATTCCGTCCCCACCGCGGCCGCCGAAAATGAACGCGGCCTTAACGACATCGGGAAAAATTCCGACGGCTTCCGCGCGTTCGAGTAATTCCCGCGGAATCGCTCTGTCTGGCTTGCTCATGATTTGGCGGAAGACCCTGGCTGCCTCTTGTGCTTCCTCGCGGCCTTCGGACGTTTGTTCGACATCGCGGGTCCACTGCGCCGGAACCACCGCTGCCATTAGGCCAAGGATTACCAATATCAAAAGCACTCCGGCAGCGCTCACGGCGGCATCCCTGATTGTTCCGTTATCAACTTTGAATTTCATAATTCTCCCTTTTCCTGCAACTCTGTTCCGAGGCCCGAGTGATCTCGACGACACAGCATCGATACCGGTTACCTCGGTCGTTCATCTTCTCGTCCGGACAACCCCCACGCCTCCCCAGGAGCTCTCTTACGCGCAGGATATCGTCAACTTCTATAGCTTTGAGACTATCAATGAATAAATGTGGTTTCGTCCGTATGAATACCTAAATCACATAGGCATATTTACTCAAGGCGGAGATTTTCGCGTTAGCGGAGGTTGGGTCCGGACGACAAAACAAGTACTTCGCTTGGCAAGTGCCGTCCGGCAAACTGGGAATCTGCTCTCCCAGCCACGAAGTTGACAATAGGCGGACCGGTCGAAGGCACCGCGTTTCGATATTTTGAACTCGGCGCGTTCTACCTGCGTTAGTAATATGCGGAGGCTGCTATGTTTTGTCCGAATTGCGGCGCCAAGAACAACGTCGAACAGAATTACTGTCGAGGGTGCGGTCTGAGGCTCGGCGCGATTGTCGAAGCTGTCGCGGATCAATTTCCATCAAAAGAGTTTGCCGACTTTCAGCGAAAGAAGGAGATGTTCGACAGGATTGGGATATTCTGTCTTTCGATTGCCGGGCTGGTCGGTTTTGCTCTGCTCCTTTTCAAAGCTGCGCAATACAAGGCAGAATTGTTCGGCGAGGAAATTTTGCTTTGGTCGGCGATTGGTGCGTTAATCGGATTTCTTCTTCTATCCGTGTTCTTCTTTAACTACACTAAAGCCTTTTTAAAAAGACCCGTCATGTCGTCTTCGGATAAAAACTCATTCTCTCCCGCGGTCACTACGAAGCTCATCGAAGACCGACCATACGATTATGTCTCATCTGTAACTGACGCGACGACGGACCTTCTTAAGACTCCTGTTTCGCGGAGGGAAGAATAATCGGATGACGTTACTCCTTTGATCAGATCCAATGATCAGCCTTCTCCGCGCATAGGCATGCGTGCACGAGAACTGAGAGAATCTGATTCATTCGGCCTCACCAATGCCTGATCAAACAGATCACCACAAGATTGAAATATTGACATGCCTCCCACCGATCGGCAGGTTTCCGTTTTTTAACCGACCCTGATCTACCGCCGCTTACGGCCGCCGAATGACCTGACCGAACGGCGTGCAGGGCTCTTCGGAAACGTTACCGTTCCCAGCGGACTTTCGCCGGCGAGATCCGGACGCACGACTCTCTCGACCTGTTGGCCCATGAGTTTTTCGATCGCGCGGAGCGAATGCTCCTCGGCGAGCGTGAAGAACGTGATGGCCTGGCCCTTGTTGCCGGCTCGGCCGGTTCGGCCGATGCGGTGGACGTAATCCTCGGGTGCTTCCGGCACATCGTAGTTGATCACGTGCGAAACCGAGTCGATATCGATCCCACGTGCGGCCACATCGGTGGCTACAAGGATCCGCGATCGTCCCGACTTGAAGCTTGCCAAAGCTGCCTCGCGTTGCGACTGTGTGCGGTCACCGTGGATACGATTCGACTTGTGTTCGCGCTTTTCGAGAATGTGAGCGATGCGATCGGCTCCGCGCTTGGTCCTGGTAAAGATAAGCACGCGTTCGAGCTCGTCTTTCCCGAGCAGATCCAGAAGCAGCGGCACCTTGAACTGATGAGCAACGGGGTACGCCTTCTGCTCGACAGTGATCGCTGCCTTGCCTCGCTTCGAAATCTCGACGTAGGTCGGATCTTTCACCATCCGAAGGGCCACGCGTTCGATGTCGCCGGCCAGGGTTGCTGAGAAGAACAGGGTCTGCCGATTTGCCGGGCATGACTTCACGATCCGATTGATCGAAGGAAGAAAACCCATATCGAGCATTCGATCGGCTTCATCGAGGATCAGGGTCGATAGTCCCTTGAAGCTAACCAAACCGCGCTCCATCAAGTCGATAAGGCGTCCCGGAGTCGCGATCAGGATGTTTGGTCCGCGTTTCAGCGCTTGCGTCTGCACGCCATACCCGGTGCCGCCGATCAGAGCGGCGCACGTCATGACCTTCGGCATGAACTTCCGGCACTCCACCTCGATCTGTAAAGCCAGCTCGCGTGTCGGCGCGAGCACAAGAACAGACGTCCCAGGTCTACGCTTCTCCCCGAGTTTCTGAATTACCGGCAACAGGAATGCCGCCGTCTTTCCGGTTCCCGTCTCAGCGGTACCGATAACGTCACCGCCGTCCAGGATGACCGGGATAGCGCGCTTCTGAATTGGTGTAGGCTCAGTGAACCCAATACGCTTGCACATTTCCGCCATTTCGGCGCGCAAGCCAAGATCTCTAAAATTCATCTATGTTGTAACTCGTCGAACGGACGAACATTGAGCTGGAATTTCAACTACCCCGGCGGCTGAGAGCAACCGCAAGTATCACCATGCTCGAGGTCAACGCCCTCCGGGCAGACCTCAACTTCTAGCTCGTCTGTGATTATTGAAGAAGTATCTGACGGTGGGTAAACGTTCGATGTAACGGTAGCAGCGAAAGACCAACGCGAGAAGGCTCGTAACGCGAGCCGCTTCTGACAGTGTGTTTAGTTAACCTTCGCTCAAGCTTGGATCGTGTCCACGTTGGACGCGATTATTACCGTCGACAAGCGAGTGAAGGAATTCAAGTGACTTAGACTACAGTAATTCACCTGGGGTTGTAAAACTAATCGCCGCGGTCGGTAGTGGGTCAGTTTGAAATATGTTCGGGCTTCCTAGTCCGGATAACCACAAATCACACGAAACACACGAAACTGCACGAAAGAGATCCGTCGAGTCTACGGTTCACGTTCTGCCTGCGTGTAACTCCGTGGTTAACGGTTTGAGGGCGGAACCACGGGATACACCGAATACACGGAGAAAAGCACCCAACCGGAACCCGAGGACTTACAGACCTACCGGTATCGACGGCACGCATCCCTGCACGGAGCCTTCCAAGACCTGTACCTCGAGACGCGGCCGAGCGCCCGGGCGCCAGAGCTCGCCCCCGACGTGTGCGACTCAATAGCTTATCGGACCGCCGTCTTAATCGAGGCGGATCAGCGTCATGATCTGGGGGTTCTTTATGGGCCCCTCGTTGGTTGCCTTCGCGGTGAGTGTCATCGTCTGGCCGTTGACCTTCACGGTATACGAGATCCAATTCGCCCGCGCCATGAAGGCCGGGTTCTTTGCGATCGTCGTTTTCATGGTCAGGGTGTTGCCCTTCATCTCATAAGTTCCGCCGCTTGCCGTGAATTGTTTTATATAGGTGTCGATCACCTGGTCGCGAGTCATCGACATCCAGGGTTCCGTCGAACGAGGCTGATCTCCCTCGACGCGGATAATGCTGAAGTGGCCTTTCGTGAACAAATAGATATTCGGATTGGTGAACTTGGCTATCTTCCCGTCAGGACCGGGCATCGTGGCCTCGTCGAGCTGCCACGCTCCTTCCACCTTCTGTGCCGACGCGAAGCCGCTTAACGCCAGTATCACGAATACCCCGAGTGCAAAGTTTCTGATCATCGAAATTTTCCTCATTTAACGTTCTACCACGCCAAGCGTGTGAGCCGAATACAAAACAAAAAGGCGGGCCGAAACGGCGCGCCTTAGGGGCGAAGCTGGATATGATCTAGCTCTTGGTATAGACGCGGGCGGTAGTCGTCGTGCCCTCCGGACCGGTGTGGTCGCGTCTGATGATGAGCGTCTTGCCGTCGGGCGTGAGATCCCAGGTGTCTTTCTGCACGGTGGTGATCTCGCCCTGCGGCGATCCGTGGGTGCGTGATGTGGTAAGGATGAGCTTAGAGCCGTCCCACACGCTGCTCGTTTTGACCGGCATCGGTTTGCCGTCCCGACCAGTCATGCTTACAACTGTTTCCTTTCCGTCAAAAGTAAAGCTGGATGACATCGAGTGCGGGCCTGCAGCCTTTTCCGCTCCCGGAGGGGTAACGCGTTTTGTGCTGGTCGTCACAACGATGTCCTGGCCACTCTGGACAACTGTTAGCGACTGGAACTCAATGGCAGCTTTTTCTCGATCGCTGATCCTGGACTTGGCGATATCCAACGTCCATGTACCGGCGAAGTTAGTAGCCGTTTGTGCCGATGCGGATACCGCTAAGACAAACAGCGATAGAATTGTCGTAAAGAGAATGTGTTTTTTCATAGCAAGAAACTCCTGAGCTAAAAAGATCTAACTTCTGCAGGGACTATCCCCATTGGTTTCGTAACGTTTCAAAAGACTTGAAGATCATCGGGGTCACTGCATTCATTACCGAGCGCGACGTCTCTGTTTTGGACAGTTACCGGAGAGCTTCGAAGACACCGTACAGGCATCTTATGACCACATTAGTATTTTGGTCAATGACTGAGATCGCAATTTAGTCATTTTGTCGTTAATAAAAAGCGTGGTCCGCCGTGGCTGTTGTTGCCCGTTGACGGTCAAATCGACAGTCCAACGCTTCCTTCCAGAACCTGTACCTCGAGGCGCGGCCGCTCGCCGGCGCGCCACAGCTTGGCGACGTGTGCGACGCGGTAGCGTATCGGACCGC
>DASUSJ010000260.1:0-12584 GCA_036375155.1 Pyrinomonadaceae bacterium | reverse complement strand
ATGCCGACTCTGCTCCTGTTTGCGTTCCTCTCGTTCGTTTCACGGGCGGTGGTCGGCGTTGAGTACGCTATTCAGGAAACGTTATTCCAGCGGAGCCTGCCCGACTATATCCGTGGTCGTATTTCAACGCTCGAACGCGGCGCCGAGCTTACCGTTTTCGGCATCTCGAGTTATCTCGCGAGCGAGGCGATGTTCTACATCTCGCCGCAAACGCTCACGATCATATCCGGTGTACTCTCTGCTTTATCCGGCGTGGTATGGTTTGTTCGTCATTACGGCGAGGATTTCACGCTCGGAATGCGAGAGCGAAAAGCCGAGCCGCAGGTCGAAACGGGCTAGCTGCTAACGTTTGATACTTGCATAAATGCGATTGAGATTTCGAAAAATAGGGAAGGCGAATGCCGCGCTCATCGCGGTCGCCGCGATCGGGCTATTGACCGGGGCGCTTCTTCCGTTTCGTCAGTATCTAAACTCGACTGAAGTCGCTCTGACGCTCCTGCTCGCCGTTCTTTTCGCCTCGACACTCTTCGGCAGCCGTGCGGGCCTTGCCGCATCTCTCGCGGGTGTCCTGTGCTTTAACTTTTTCTTCCTTCCACCGTTTTACACGCTAAATATCTCGGGACCGGATAACTGGGTCGCATTCGGAGCTTTCCTCATAACGGCCTTGTTGGCGGGCCAGCTTTCCGGTTACGCTCGGCGCCGCGCCGAGGAGTCGGAAGCTCGACAAAAAAAGATCGAAAGTCTTTACGACGAACTAAAGAGCGCATTCGAGCAGGCGAGTGAGGCGGAAGCGCTCCGCCGAAGCGAGAAGCTCAAATCCGCGCTGCTCGATGCGGTGACGCACGATCTCCGCACGCCGTTGACGTCGATCAAGGCGTCCGTGACGACCCTCCTGAGCGAACCGGAGAAAACCGACCTCGACGACGAATCACGACTAGAGTTCCTGGAGATAATCAACGAAGAGACCGATCGTCTCAACGACTTTATCGAAGGAATGGTTGGAATAGCCAAAGTCGAGGCCGGAGATAACTCCAGTCGTAAGTCACTAGCGTCCGTCGACGAGATAGTTGGAAACGCGGTCGAGCGGGCCCGAAGCCAGCTTCCGCAACATGAGCTCCAGCTTGATGTAGCACACGATCTACCGAAATTGGTGGTCGACGCGGCCTCGGTTTCTCAGGTGGTCTTTACATTGCTTGATAATGCGGCGAAGTATTCGCCGGCCGGTTCGCTCATTCGCCTGTCGGCGTATCTCACATCCGCGGCAAAGGTTCGGATCGTAGTAGAAGATCAGGGCAGCGGAATTCCAAAGCGCGACCGCGAAAAGGTCTTCGATAAGTTCGTGAGGCTCGGCGACGGCAAGCCGGATAGCGGCCTGGGTCTCGGCCTTACGATAGCGCGCGGCATCATCGAGTCCCAACACGGGCGGATCTGGATCGAGGACGGAAGCCGTGATTTTGTGACGCGTGTTGTTTGCGAGATCCCGACTGAAGCCGCCGGAGTTGTCGAGAAGAAGCGTGCGAGCAACAGCTGAAGGATGACGGCCAAACGGATAATCGTTATTGACGACGAATTCCAGATCACTCGTGTTTTGAAGCGCAGTCTCGGCGCTCACCGCTACGACGTGCGGACGGCTTCCGACGGCGAGGCCGGTCTAGATCTTTTTCGTGACTTCCACCCCGATCTCGTCATTACGGATCTCTCTATGCCCGGTATGGGCGGGATCGAGGTTTGTCGTGAGATCCGAAAAACTTCAACTGTTCCGATCGTCGTTTTATCGGTTCGCGGCGAAGAGCAGGTTAAAGTCGAGGCGCTCGACGCAGGCGCGGACGATTACATAACCAAACCGTTCGGAATGAACGAGCTGCTTGCACGCGTACGTGCCGCACTCCGGCGGGCTGGTGAAACAGGGTCAGACGCTGTTTTCGAGGTAGGCGACTTTCGCGTCGATCTCGCAAACCATCAAATTCTGGTAGGCGGCGATCCGATCCATCTCACGCCGAAAGAGTTTGAACTGCTTGCTCACATGATCTCCAATCACGACCGAGTTCTGACGCATCGTGCACTGCTCGGAAAGGTTTGGGGTGGCGAATATACGGAGCAGACCGAGTATCTTCGTGTCTTTGTCGGAAACCTTCGAAAGAAGATCGAACCGGATCCCTCCAAACCTCGCTATATCATCACCGAGCCGTGGGTCGGATATCGGTTTACGCCCTAAAATCTTTACACTTTCTTTATCAACCCTTTACGCCCCGTTTATAACCTGAGCGTTAATCTCGTCTTAACGAACTACTTCGTTAAAGAGGGAGTATGAACGCAAAGTTTGTCGAACCCGCCGCAAACGAGACGGCCGAATTTCGAGGCCGCAGCGAGTTTAGGAAATTGCTGTGGTCTGCATCGGCGACCGGCTCTTTTGCCGGTAGCGCTTTTTGCTTTATTTCCGGTCTAATGGCATCGCTCGCGTCGATGCTAGGCGTCCTTCCGGTTTCTCCCGTAACTGCGCGCTGGACGGTTGGCATTCTACTTACCGCCTTTATTTTTGCGTTCCTTGGTGCGCATTCGGTCGACAAGATAAGTGAAATTCGCGGCTCTGATCAGCAGCCGGATTAGAGTCTTTACAAAATCTTTATGCCAAATGCGCGACTCTGAAAACTTTGTCCCCGGCGGTGTTTAGATCATATGAACCCAACAGCTTCCGATATACACAGTACATATGCCGATGTCGACGTTCCGAGAGAAGTTCCCAAAGGGAAGTATCTCGCATTTCTTTCCCTCGCCGCGCTTGGCGTCGTCTACGGTGACATCGGCACATCGCCCCTTTACGCGATCCGCGAATGCTTTCACGGCCCGCACGCGATCGCCGCGACCGAGGCAAACATCCTCGGTGTTCTGTCACTGATCTTCTGGTCTTTGATAATTGTGATCTCGATCAAGTATCTGGTTTTTGTCCTGCGTGCTGATAATCGCGGGGAAGGCGGCATCCTCTCGCTCGCTGCTCTGAGCACACCGATCAAGCCATCTGGCCGGACCGAGAAATGGCTGCTGATCGCGCTCGGCGTGTTCGGAGCGTCGCTCCTATACGGTGACGGAATTCTTACGCCGGCAATTTCCGTACTCGGCGCAATGGAAGGGCTAACAGTTGCGACCCCTGCGCTCTCACCGTTCGTGGTCCCGATCACTGTCACGATTCTGGTCGGACTGTTTCTTATTCAGTTTCGGGGTACAGCGGGCGTTGGCAAGATCTTCGGGCCCGTTACGCTTGTCTGGTTTATAGTGCTCGCAACTCTCGGTATTGCCCAGCTCGTTCATTACCCCCACGCCCTTGCAGCCGTCAACCCAGTGCAAGGGGTCGCATTCTTTGTTCGGGAAGGCTGGCACGGTTTCATTATTCTCGGTTCTGTGTTTCTTGTCGTTACAGGTGGTGAGGCGCTCTATGCGGACATGGGACATTTCGGAACAAAGCCGATCCGTCTGGCGTGGTTCTTCGTAGCGCTACCGGCACTGCTCTTAAACTATTTTGGGCAAGGCGCGTTGCTCCTGGAAGATCCTGCGATGGCAGAGAATCCCTTTTATCGTCTTGCACCCGAATGGGCTCTCTACCCGATGATCGTCCTCGCCACGTGCGCGGCGGTGATCGCGTCGCAGGCGATAATCTCAGGCGCGTTTTCGCTGACGATGCAGGCCGTCCAGCTAGGTCTACTACCGCGAGTACGTATTTTGCACACTTCGAGCCGTGAGATCGGTCAGATATATCTGCCGGCGGTGAATTGGGCGTTGATGATCGGTTGCATCACCGTTGTGCTCGGTTTCGGAACCTCGAGCCGACTCGCTTCGGCCTACGGTATCGCGGTGACGTCGACGATGGTAATTACAACGGTGCTGCTTTACTTCGTCGCGCGGGAGCGGTGGAACTGGAGCGTTTTGCGTGCGAGCCTGGTTTGCGGGTTCTTCCTGATAATCGACTTTTCGTTCTTCGGCGCGAATATCATCAAGGTACTAGACGGCGGATGGTTCCCGCTACTCCTGGCGGCACTCATATTCTTGGTTATGGCCACCTGGAAAAAAGGCCGAAGCATTCTGCAGCAGCGGATTCAAAACGAGACGGAGGAACTCGAGGATTTCCTCTACCGGATCGAGCACGAGGATCTGACACGTGTCGGAGGGGTCGCCGTCTTTATGAATGGCAACGCGACGCGAACTCCTCCGGCGCTGCTTCACAATCTTGAGCACAACAAGGTG
Source organism: Pyrinomonadaceae bacterium (assembly GCA_036375155.1). Taxonomy (GTDB): domain Bacteria; phylum Acidobacteriota; class Blastocatellia; order Pyrinomonadales; family Pyrinomonadaceae; genus OLB17. Next base: position 8,348 of record DASUSJ010000260.1, on the reverse strand, counting down.
CTTCACGAGCGGGTCATCTTCGTTACAGTGAAGACACGTCAGATACCGCACGTCGACATGCACGAACGCTGCAAGTTCGAGCCGATGGGAAATGGCTTTAGCCGCGTGCGACTTTACTACGGCTATATGGAGAAGCCCGATGTTCCCGGTGATCTTGCGTCGATCGATTATCCGGGATACAAGTTCCCCTCTGAAGATGTGACCTACTTCCTCGGTCGCGAGACCATCATCGCGACGAAGAAATATTCGGGAATGGCACGATGGCGTGAAAAACTGTTTGCCTTTCTTTCGAGAAATGCGAGAAGCGCGACCTCCTACTTCCGCATCCCTACCGACCGGGTAGTCGAGCTGGGTGAGCAGGTGGAGATCTAGGCCGTGATGATAACCGCCTTCGTGCCGGTGAGTTCGGAAAAGTCCTTTGTGTAGATCGTCTCGACGCGCCGGATGCGGCCGACGACCTCGACAATGTCCTGCGTTGAAATAAAGCCGGTCTCGACGTGGGCGATCGCCCAGCTCTTTATGTGCGAGGCCGTATGAAGTGTTTCTTCGAGAAGCTGCAGGTACTGCGATTTCGTCTCGACGGGCATTCCGAGTTTTCCGTTCCGAGTTGACTCAACGTCCGCCCAGAAATCGTCGCCGCCTCGCAGCCATTCCTCTCGCCACAGAACGCGGTCCGAAAATCCCCGATGCGTCCCTGCACCCGAAGCCGGAAGCCGTAAGAACATCAGATCCGCAAAGCTGGTCTCGGCTATAAACTCGTTCGGGTTCTTGTTCTGGCAGCTATTGTTCTGACCGTTGTTTACCGGTTCGGGCAAGATCGTCCACAGGCGACGATAAACAGTCGAAAGCGGCTGGCGAAGCTCAAGCGTGTCTGTCGTGAATGACATCACATAATCGCCCACCGCCATGGCCAAACTGGCACCCACGGCAAATGCGAACGGCGACCCGAGCTTGTCCAGATTCTGTCGTACATTGTCGAACCACCACGAATCGGTCTCGGTAAACCAGCTTCTCAGCGCCGGATTATGAAGCTTGTGCCGTGGGACGTACACGTCTTCGAGGATCAGGTTGACGTCCTCATCGGTTAACTTCTCGCTGTTGTTCTGGATCGCGGCAACAGCTTTGGTCCACGAGGACTGCAGCAGATCGTTTGCGAGCACACGGATGTCGCGACGCTTCAGATACACTCCGAGCCGCGCCTCGCCGGTGAACGGTAATGCGACCGATCTGAAATCCAGGCGCCGGAGAATATTGAGTTCGAAGGCGAGCCAGCTGGTCGGTGTTGCTTTAGTAGCGAGCGTCATATTTGCTTTAGAAGCAGCGTCGCAGGTCAGCGAGCGTCCTTTACCTACCTGCAGGCGCTCGTTCATGTCTCTACCCGTGTAAGAACTTAAGAAAACCTGAACTTAGGAACGGGCTCTGCCTCCGGCTCCGGCGCGACAGCCGTCACATACGTTGAGGCGTCGAGCGATAGAAATGCCTTAACAACTTTCGGATCGAATTCCAGGCCAGCCCATTCCGTCATATAGCGCTTAGCTTCCTCGTCCTGCATCGCCGGGCGCCGGGGTCGATTATCCGTCAGCGCCGCGTAGCTGTCGGCAACGCGGAGTATGCGGGCTGCGAGCGGGATCTGCTCGCCTTCGAGTGCGTCCGGATATCCGCCGCCGTTCCACCACTCGTGATGCCAGCGGACGAGAAGCTGTACGCCTCGCGACATGCCGCGACGAGCAATTTCCTGCTCACCGATCACCGGATGCCGCTGCATGTCGAGATATTCGTCCGGCGTGAGTACGCGACTTTCCTTGATGTAATCGCGGTTCATCACGACTTCGCCGATGTCGTGGACGAGCGCGGCCTGCTGCATGAAGAATCGATCGTGAGCTGCAAGGTTGAACTGCTTGCCTATTGCATCCGCAATTGTTGCAATACGAAGGCCGTGAGCATGCGTGTAGCCCTCGAACTCGTCCATCTCCGACGAGATATCGAGCAGCCTTTCATCGAAACGCGATTCAGCCGCCGGCGTACTTTGCATGGGTATTAGTTTCGCTTTTTACCGTTTGAAGTTTCAAGCGCCGAACCGAGTTTACACTAGACCGCTGCCGAGCTCTGAAGTTCGGAGAGCATCCGGGCCGCTTCCTTATTGCCTGGCACGGCCTCGAGGAATCGTTTCAGCTCACCTTCAGCACGTTTAAGCATCTTCATCTCGATAAAGAACTCGACCAACATCATTCGTATTTGCGGATTAGTTGGATCGAGTCGGACGGCGGTTTGCAGCGACGCTTCGGCCTTATGATGTTGTTTTTCAAGCTTGGAAAGAGCGTGGCCGAAATAGGCATGATAAAGAGCGTTCTGCGGACGGTAATGAACGGCTCGCGAAAGATGTCCCGCCGCTGCAGCGTATTCCTCGTCCGCTAGGGCATCGAGACCCTTCTCGAAACTATCCAGCCCGCTTTCGGCTTGTCGATCGCCGGGCGATACCCCTTCGGCCTCAGCGGTGGCTTTCCGCTTCTCCCGGAGTTCGAGTTCTTTCCGCATCTTGAAGTCGTAGTTCTGCCGGCCGTCGTCGGTCTTGAGCGTTTCGTAGGCATGTGCGATCTGGGTAAAAGCAGCCTGTATGCGACGGAGGTCGGCAGCCTGCTCCCGATGGTAACGGTCTGGGTGGAACAGTTTCGCCATCGCAAAGTACGACTGTTTTATATCGGACGCTTTTGCTTTGTCTGCGACGCCGAGCACGTCATAAAGCGTTTCTGCACTTTCCACGCGTTTCAAATAATCCTCGAGTGAGATCTGGACTTCGGGCAGTCTCGCAGCTTCCTCGGCCTCAGACCTCGCTTCTTCTTCTGCTTTTTTCGGCTCGAGCTGCGCGACGGTCGGAGCTTGTTTTACTAACGACACGCGGGCGCTCAATATCTCGCCGATCTTTGTCGCCGAGAAGGCGGCGTTCCAGTCACGGCGGACAAGGAAACCGCCAAGCCAAAGGACATATAGCGTCTGAAGCATCGCCGTCTCCGGCAAACTGCAGAGCGGGCGCAACTCCGCGATGGTGAGTTGGCGGTCAGCAAAGAGATCCAGAGCGTAGGTCTCGTGCGGCTGAAGTATCACGGTAGTCGACGGACGCGGTTCACGGTAGAAAGCTTCCTGGACGCTTTTGAATTTCTGAGAAACGAAGTCTGATGGCAAACACCGAGCGTATGCGATCAGCGTCTTGTAAACATCCGTCTTGAAGATCATGTCCTCTCGAAGTCTTGCCAGGGGGCTGAAAAGCCAGTCGCCGGTGGTCCAGCTGAGTGCGTCGACGATGATGGATTCGATCTGGTCAGCGACGAAGTTGTCTACCTCGGGCTTCGTGAAGATTTTCTTGTTCACAAGCTCGGTAGCCAGCTCGATGTCGTTCGCAAAATTCGGGATCCTTGCGAGAGTTTGCTGGTCGATCTTTTTCCGGCTGAGAAGGTTAGTGAAAAGCCTCTGTTCACGGGCATTCGAGACTGCGTAGACAAGTGAACCGTCGCGAAAATAGATTATTACTTTCGTCTTGCCGTGACAGACGCGCAGGCTTCCGCTCAGCTTCGCCCGCAATATCTCGACAAGCAGCTCAGAGAAGGGGTGCGAACGAAAATCTCCTTTTAATTCAAGATTATTTTGGGGTGTCATCGGATGCAGAAGGCCGGGGCGGGTGAGTGACGGCCGGTGAAAATGATAACAAATCCAGAAGGCCGATGTTAAGTATTTATTTCGCTGAGGATGTGGTTTGACAGCCCGAAAGCAAACTGCGAAAGTTCTTGAATTACCGTTATTGGAATGTCCTCCAACGCAAAAACCGAAATCGAGCTTCGCGAATGCACCACCCTGGATGAGCTTGCCGCATGCGTCGGACTACAACGTGAGGTCTTTGCGTTGCCTGAGATCGAGATATCCCCGGTCCGCCATTTTGTTGTAACAAAAAATGCGGGTGGATTTTCGCTCGGGGCCTTTTCCGGTGGGGAACTCGTCGGGTTCGTGCTCAGCGTTCCGGCTTTCCTGCGGGGCGAGAAGGCATTCTACTCGCATATGACTGCGGTTCGAGCGGACTTTCAAGGTTCTGGAGTAGGGGCGCGATTGAAATGGGCTCAACGCGCCCGGGCACTTGAGTTGGGAGTGAAGTTCATCAAGTGGACATTCGAACCGGTGAAGGCACGCAATGCATTTTTCAATCTCGAAAAGCTCGGTGCGATCGTCACGGAGTATCACGAGAACTTTTACGGGACGGATTATTCGACGGCCCCTGACGCGAAGATCGGACTGGCCAGCGATCGTCTGTTTGCTGAGTGGCATCTGGAAAGCGAAAAGGTGGTTAAGCTGGCGAACGGCGTGAGTTACTCGGAGACCAGCGCTCCGGCAGCGTTGATCGTTGTACCGGCGGACTGGTCGGCGCTTGTAAAATCCGATCCCAATGCTGCGCTCGCTGAGCAACTTCGCATCCGCGAAGAGTTTAAGACAGCGTTCGCGGCTGGAATGGTCGGCCGCGGGTTCGCCCGCGACGGCGACCGCCCGTACTACGTACTTCATCGCGAGTAACTGGAACGGTGGCAATTTCCGAACATCGCAAGGGCGAGTGTTCCAGAAACGCGTACCGACTTTGTAAATGCTATGGCCGAGTTCACGATAGACCCGGACATTCGACGCGCAAAGACGCTGTCGGCAGAGTTCTACACAGACCCGCGCTTTTTCACGGATTCCAAAGAGAAGATCTTCTCCCGGACCTGGCATTTTGCCGGGCGCATCGATGAGTTTGCGGAGCTGACCCCGGTGACGATACTGCCGGATCTACTAGACGAGCCGGTCCTTTTATCAAAAAACGGCGACACAGTTAATTGTCTATCGAACGTTTGCACGCACCGTGGAAAGATCCTCGTCGAGGAGCCGTGCAAAGCGAATTTGATTCGCTGCCGGTACCACGGCCGTCGTTTCGACCTGGAAGGGAAGTTTTTGTCGATGCCTGAGTTTGCGGATGTCGTCGATTTCCCCAGCGACCTGGATAACTTGCGGAAGGTCCCGGTCGGGATCCGGGGTGGATTTGCTTTCGTCTCGCTCGATCCGGTGGCGTCGTTCGAAGAATTTGTCGATGCCGCGGCCGCGCGCCTTCAGGATGTAGAGCCGGCCGGCTTGACGCTGGTTTCCACTCGTAAGTATGAGATCGACGCCCACTGGGCGCTCTACTGCGAGAATTATCTCGAGGGGTTTCACATTCCTTTCGTACATCATTCGCTGAATGAGATCGTCGATTACGGCAGTTACAAGACGGAAACGTTCAGGTTCGCCAGCCTGCAGACCGGCTACGACGAGCATGGCGTGATCGCCGGGCGATATCTTTTCGTTTTCCCGAATCTCATGTTCAATTTTTACCCGTGGGGAATCTCTGTGAATATTGTTCGCCCGGTCTCGCCGTCACGCACGATCGTTGAGTATCTAACCTATGTATCAGATGAATCGACGGTCGGTGAAGGTGCGGGAGCTGATCTCGATCGGGTCGAGCTTGAAGACGAAGCGGTCGTTGAAAGCGTGCAAAAGGGAATTCGGTCGCGATTTTACTCCCACGGGAGATATTCACCGACACGAGAGCAGGGAACACATCATTTTCACCGGCTCATCGCGGAGTTCATGGGTTAACAAGCGTATTCGGTTGGTTCGGTGGGTGTCTGTGTGTTCCGTGGCCGCTGATCAGAACCCCGGAATACACGGAAGATACGGAAGAAGACCCGAAGACCGAACGGCCCCGAACAGAAGGAAAAGAACCAGGAGAGACGGCAGTCGACATGCATAGGAATGGCCTCCAAAATCGAAAAGGAAATTGAGAAGCTTCGTGCGGAGATCGAGTACCATAACGATCTCTATTACCAGCAGGCGGCGCCTGAGATCTCGGATTACGAGTTCGATCAGTTGCTGGAAAGGTTGAAGGCGCTCGAGGCTGAGCATCCGTGGCTCATAACGCCCGATAGCCCGACGCAGCGGATAGGTGGGAAGGCGGAGAGTCTCAGGCCGTTCGTTCACACCGTGCCGCTTATGTCGCTGGACAATTCGTATGACCTCGACGATCTGAAAGCATTCACCGAGCGATGTGAGCGCCTCGCGGACGGGCGGAAGCTGGAATATGTGGCCGAGTTGAAGATCGACGGCCTGAGCGTCGCGCTCCATTACGAGAACGGTATCCTCATCGCCGGTGCTACGCGCGGCGATGGAATGCGCGGCGACGATGTCACGCCGAACGTCAGGACGATCAAAAAGATCCCGCTGAGGCTTAAATCGGACGGCAAAGGCCACGCGGAAATACGCGGTGAAGTATTTCTCTCGCGAACGCAATTCCAAAAGATAAACGACGAGCTTGAGATGCTTGGCGAAAAAACATTCGCCAATCCACGAAACTGCGCCTCGGGAACACTGCGAATGCTGGACTCGGCGATCGTTGCGTCACGAAAGCTGGACATGTTCCCGTATGACGTCCTTAGCGGCTCGCAAAAGATGTTCGCGACACACTGGGCCAACTTTGAGTGGCTTGCAAAGAACGGGTTTCACGTAAATCCGCACCGTGCGCTTTGTAAAGATTATGACGAACTTGCCGTCTTCGTCGAGAAGATGGAACCGGAGCGGGACAAACTGGATTACGAGATCGACGGCGTCGTCGTAAAGGTCAACTCGACGGCGCTGCAGGAAGAGTTCGGCGCTACGACGAAGGCCCCGCGATGGGCGATCGCATACAAATATCCGGCGAGGCAGGGGACGACGAAGCTCCTCGACATACAGGTTCAGGTCGGGCGAACCGGAGCATTGACCCCAGTCGCACATCTCGAGCCGGTCTTGCTCGCGGGAACAACCGTCGCCCGCGCGTCCCTTCACAACGAGGACGAGATCAAGCGTCTCGACATCAAGCTGGGTGATACGGTGCTGATCGAAAAGAGCGGCGAGATCATTCCACAGGTCCTTCAGGTCGTTGTATCCAAACGCGACGGCAGCGAGCGGCCATACAAGTTTCCCAAGAAATGCCCGGTCTGCGGTTTCGATGCTATCCGCCCCGAGGGCGAAGCGGTCCGCCGATGTGTTAACCCGGACTGCCCGGCGAAGATAAAAGCGAGGATCGGATATTTTGCGTCCCGAAAAGCGATGGATATCGAAGGACTCGGGACGGTTCTCATCGACATGCTAGTCGACAGCGGAATGGTGAAAGATGTCGCTGATATCTACAAGCTGACCGTCGATGACATCGCCAATCTCGAACGCAAAGCGGAAAAGTCCGCTAAAAAGCTGATCGATCAGATCGAGGCGAGCAAAACCCGCGGTCTCCAGCGTTTGCTTTACGGCATCGACATTCGTCACGTCGGCGAGCGATACGCAAAGATCCTTGCGAAGCATTACCGCAGTATCGACAAACTTGCCGCGGCAACCGTCGAAGAGCTTGATGCGATCCACGAGATCGGTCTCACCGTGGCGGTGAGCGTTTATGAATGGTTTCGGAATCCGTTACACATCGAGCTGATTAATCGGTTGAAAGCTGCTGGTGTGCAGATGGAACTGGATGGCGGATCGGTAAAAGAAGACGAACGGTTCGCCGGAAAAACATTCGTGTTGACGGGAGCGCTGGAGGGATTCACTCGGGACGAGGCTTCGCGACTGATAGAAGAGCGCGGCGGCCGCGTTTCGTCGTCGGTGAGTAAGAAGACTGATTATGTTGTGGCGGGAAGCGATGCCGGGTCGAAACTGACGAAGGCGGAGAGCTTGGGGGTTGCTGTATTGGATGAAGCTCAGTTTGTCTCGATGGTAAGCTGAGCTTTGTGATTTAGATTCTGTTGACGTTCCGGTTGAGGCCACGGTCTTTTTGAACGCGAATCGGGCGGATCTGCTCGGATCTGAAATTCTTTTTCGTGATGTTCAGTGTGGCTCGTGTACTTCGTGTTTTTTAGTTAGGTGCTTTTGACGTTTCATCGAGCGAGCTGTCTTGAGCACAGATCTGCCGGGCGGCACGAATCTGATCTTCTTTTTTCGTGCCCTTGTTCGCTGGATTGCATTGTGCTGCAAGACACCGACTTTGCCCGCGCCAGTTTTGCCCGCCGTTACAAAGTCATGGTTTCCGGCGTCGAGTTTTGGACGACTACGCGAGAAGATCTTATAGTTGCGAAGCTCAGTTGGGCTCGGGACACGCACTCCGAGATGCAGATCCGTGATATTGCGAACCTCACTTCGACGGAATATGATTCAGATTACGTGGCCGGTTGGGTAGAACGGCTTGATCTCCGCAACATTTGGAGTGAAGTCGAAGCATGGAAGATACGACGGAAGAAAACAGACAGTTAATCCGCGAGATTCTAATGTCAAAAACA
>DASUSJ010000259.1:0-5642 GCA_036375155.1 Pyrinomonadaceae bacterium | reverse complement strand
ACCAGATATGGTTACTGAAGCGTTCGGACCCTGACCACTTATGCCTAAGGTCATAGTCACTCCGCAAGATCGTGTTGTACACGTATCAAAAGCGACCCCAACCCCGGTTTCGCACTGGACATTTTGTCCTCGCGGACCAGTTCGCGGGTTTGATTGCTGTCGCCCCGTCCCCACGTGATACCACCAATCTGAATGATTCTCCTCGTTGTCACCATATTCGGGACCGACGTGCAGCACTTCACAACGCTGCATGTTGTTTTCCAGGGCGACACATCTAGGAGCGAACTGAGCCCATCCATAATGGCCGGCAGTCCCCGAGATATGACCGCGGTAATCGGTGGCGTACCAGGTGGTAGCATCAGGCGTTAGATTCCCGGTGGATGGAGCGGGCGCGCCCGTCCTGACGTCCCACGGCTTCTGCGGGTTGACGTTCCAGAAATCTGCAAGGTCTTCCGCGATACTACATTCATTAATGGAAACAGCCCTCGCCGGGCATTTCAAAGGGGGTTCGTCTCCGGAAACGATGAGTTCTCGCGCAAGCACCTTGTTGACTTTCCGAATGAAACTTTCACGAGTTCGGGCGCTCTGAATCTCTTCTTCACGAAACCCCTGTGGAAGGTATTGATCCTCCCAGACCGAGGTCAATGTGCCGCCGAGGCCTACAACTGTATCGTGAAACTCGAGTCTTCTATCCTCTGAGTTGCCGTGGTGAAAGACTACCGCCTGATAGGTCCGCTGCTTCCCTTCAAAAGTAACGTCGACGGTGTACGATGTGTAGCGGGTCACATCATAGTATCTAGCGGCTTCTATTCTCAGCACGTCTCCAATCGTCCAGTTTCGGTCAGCCATGCTCGCATACTTACCCGGGACCCATTTTGCTCGGTAGGCGACCTGCTGTTCTCTGTCATTGAGGCTTTCACTTGATCTTATCAGCTGGATTATTTCTTCCGTCGGAGGTGTAATCGCTACGGTTGCAAGTGTATCCTTCAAATTATCAATGCGGTCGCTTCTAAACTTAGATAGACGAAAGCGGAGCCCCTTGGTTGGGTCAACGATTTCACCCAATTTCTTCCCTTCCCGGAGTTTTGCGGCGGCCGCATAGACTGTTAGTTTCTTATACGCCAGCCTTACGAGTCTTTCCTCGGTGCCGGCATCGAACGAAGAATCGTTTCGTAGGACGGTAGGCTTTTCCTTAAGCGATTGCGCCGAGCTGCTCGTAATAAATACCAAAATTGCGATTCCTGTCCAACGGTACATCTTGTCTCGTGTTCTCATTTTTTTCCTCCTATGCCTAGATAAAAAATGATTCTTGATCAATAACGGGGAGAGGTTGGACTCACCATATCGATAACCAAATCACGGATTTTTTCCTTTTAATGAAGACCTAATTTCACCCTCGACGATCTTCTTGAACTCATCGAATGCGATCGCTCCCTTGTAAATTTTTCCGTTTACGATAAAGGTAGGCGTGCCGTCTATATTTAACCTGCGGGCTTCCGCAACGTCCGCAGCAATCACGCCATTCGCGATACCGGATGCAACACACTCTTCGAAACGATCCATATTAAGCTCGACCGCGGCAGCCGTACGTCTGAGCTCTGCAGGACTATACAAACCTCTCTCATAAACGGAGTCGTGGAACATCCAGAACTTCCCCTGCTTGTCCGCGCATATCGCCGCGGCCCCTGGCGTTAATCCAGCGGTATTGCCTCGGAGAGGCAGATGCCTGAAGACAAGACGAACATCATTTGGATACGCCTCAATTATTCGCGCTAACAAGTGCTGTGACTCCTTGCAGTGACTACACTCGAAGTCTGAGAACATTGTGATTGTTACAGGAGCTGAAGGCGGTCCTTTAGATGGGCCGACTGCTCGCAGGCTAAAAGTGGCCGGCCGATCCTGTGTCAGCCTGATTTCAACCCTAACCGGAGCCCGAAGCTTTGCAAGCGCCGTTCTGTAGAGTTTCATCCTGGCCTCGGCCTCCAAAACAACGCGTAATTTTTCCTTCGCCTCGTCCGGACTCATCAGACCGAAGTATCTCGCGTTTTTCCGATACTCTTCTTCGACCTGACGATCTGCGACGCGGACGCGACCCGCCGTCATTTGCTTTCTCAGCAACGGCACCGAAATCTTCCTCTTCCGTGCCTCAGCCCCGAGGATCACGCTGATGATGGCATTGTCGAGAGCTACCTTCTGAACGGCGACGGCTTTCTCCGGCTCGAATGATTCGAAGCCTGGCGGAAGGAACGTTTTGAGTTTTGCGAAGGTAATAGTCTCGCCGTTGACGACGGCTATGGCGTCCTGTTGTGACTGGGCCGAGCCAGGAACGGAAAGGTTGGCGAGCAAAGAGCAGGTGAAGGCAATTGAGAGAACTGCGCGGATGTACTTTTTCAAGATTCCTCCTTACCGCTCATGGGAGAGCGGAACTTCCTGCTTGAAGAAAGGTTGTTGGTCTGCAGGAGATCAAGCAACCCGGGAATGAGTGCCGGAACGAGAACAAATTACTCGTTACCAGAAGGGACGACCTAGGCACCCAGACGATCAGTCGTTTCGGTACAACACCGGCCGAGGTTTAGTAATCTTACGGTCGTTGATTCGAAATTACTCGGGTATAATATCCCGTCTGAAACTTGCGAGTCCTTAATTAACATTAATTTAATCATGCACCAGAAGAAAAACACTTTTCTCTCGTTGATACTTACGTTCGCCGTTGCGGTGTCGTCGGTTTCTTTCGCCTTCGCACGTGTGGACGAAGGAATGTACACGCCGGACCGTATCGCCTCGCTGACTAATCTGAAAAAGCGCGGGCTCAAGATCAGTCCGGAGGAGATCTACAACCCCGCGGGTGGTGGCTTGACCGATGCCGTGATCCGCCTCAGCATCGGCTGCACCGCGGAGTTCGTTTCGCCCGAAGGCTTGATCCTGACGAACCACCATTGCGGCTTCGACGCCCTCGTATCGGCGTCAACCCCGGAAAGAGATCTCGTTGAAACTGGTTTCAAGGCGGACAATCGCGCCGGCGAGATCGCTGCAAAAGGATATTCGATCTATCTCACGCAGCGGGTCGAAGACGTGACGGCTAAAATCAACGCCGGGACGGAGAATTTAACGGGCGAGACGCTCGCGGCGGCAATAAAAAAGAACACCGATGCACTCGCCGCTGCTGAGCAGGCGAAAGCGCCGGCCGGATCGACGATTCGCATCCAGATGCTTAACAACGGCTATTTCCACTACCTCTATCAGACTCAGCAGATCAAAGATATCCGAGTCGTCTATGCCCCACCTCGCAGCATCGGCGTTTTCGGTGGCGATCCCGACAACTTCGAATGGACGCGGCACACAGGCGACTTTACGTTCCTCCGTGCTTACACCGCGCCCGATGGCTCATCGGCCGAATATTCGCCGAATAACATTCCGCTCAAACCGAAAAGATTCTTGACTATCAATATCGGCGGCGTGAAGGAAGATGATTTCGTTTTCGTTCTTGGCTACCCTGGCGGAACTACGCGGTATCGCGAGTCTCAGTCGATCGAGTATGCGCGGGACGCGAACTTCCCTTTCCTGGCTGCTTGGCTTGATGCCCGCAGTGATGCTCTTCGGCTGATCGGCGAATCGGATGAGAAAAAGCGCATCAAGTTTCAGTCGGATATCGCGAGCTTTGACAACGCGTTCAAGGTCTATGACGGCGGTGCGTTGCGGCTTCGTCTCGCGAATGTGGTCGAGAAACGGCAGGCCGACGAAGCTCAGCTTGCTGCCTGGATCAACGGGAACCCCGATCGACAGCGAAAATACGGAACCGTGCTCGCTGATCTGAAATCGTTGTCTGCCGAGTCCAACAGGTACGCGAAACGCGATGTCATTCTGCGACGCATTCCGTCGCCAGAGACGGCGATCCTTGGACAGGTTTATGCCGCAGTTTCGGCCGGCAAGATGCTTCCGGATAATGAGCGTGCGGCCAAGCTCGCTGAAATCCAAAAGGCCATCGCTGAGCGCGAGCCGGTTTACGAACGCGAGATGATCAAGTTTTTTCTCAAAGCGTTTTCGGAGCTTCCGGAGGAGGAAAAATTTGAATGGGCCGAAACGTACTTCAAAGACAAAGGAAACCGCCGTTCTGCGGAGGCAGCGTTTGCCGCACAGATCGCCGAAGGATCGTATTGGAACGCTGAGACACTCGCAGCGCTTTACGGTCCGCAGACGATGGAATATCGACCGGAACGTGACGACGTGAAAGCGTTCGCGATGGCTTTGAAGAAAGAGAAAGATGCCGCTGCGGCGCGAGCTGCAGAATTTGCGTCGAAGATCGACCGCGTCCGACTTCTCTATCAGCAGGCACTATCGGAAATGCGGGGTATTACTCCGTATCCCGATGCGAATTCGACGCTGCGGTTCTCTTACGGGAACATTAAGGGCTACAGTCCGCGTGAGGCCGAGTATCGCGCGCCCTTTACGACCATAAAAGGAATGCTCGAGAAGGACACCGGCATAAATCCGTTCGACGTCCCGCAGAAGATGAAAGACCTGCATGCAGCGAAGGATTTCGGCCGCTACGGGAGCGGCGACAGCGTCGTGGTCAACTTCATATCCACTACGGACATCATCGGCGGCAACTCGGGCTCGCCCATCTTAAACGGTAACGGCGAGCAGGTCGGGTTGTGCTTCGACGGAAACTACGAGGGCCTCGGGAATGACTTCTATTACGATCCCGAAAGGAATCGCACGATCTCGGTCGATATCAGATACGTTCTATTCGTGACCGAGAAGTTCGGCGGAGCGGGCTGGATCCTGGACGAGATGAAGATCGTAGGAGGGGGGAAAGCCAGAGCAGCGAGTAGGTAGGCTAAACGAAAAGCGGGTTGGAATGAGGCTGTCCGAGAGGGCAGCCTCTTCTGCTCTAAAAATTGCACCAGACTTTCCCTCAGTTTAAATTGCCACCAGTGTCCGGCAGTTTGGTATCGAAATCCGCCGCTTTCCTTCCCTTATGCCGGCCCGAAACCTTTGGGTCCGAGCAATCCTCCTCGAGATCCAGAGCGTGAAGAGGAGTGTTTTCGCCGATGCGCGCACTTGCTACCGTCGCCATCAAGAGATCGGCAGGCGTCGGAATTCTCAAAATGCTTTCGAACATGTATGGGGCAATTATGGTAACAAAGCAGCAAGCAATTCTGATTCAAACCCAGGCATTAAATGCCGTGACCGAATTGACTGGCATTCTTCATGCCGTTGAGGGCGATTGTTCTACGGAAGATTTCGAAGCACTCAAGCGGGGAGTCGGTCTATCAATTGGAAGAATACAAATTGAGCTTCTCGAGTTTATATATCAAGGGTATCCCGAGCTGGACCACCTGAAGGATGTCGGCTAGCGTTTCCGGTCAACAGCCGCTTATTTTTCAACCCCTTTAGCCTTAAAAGGGCAAATTCGGACGACGATTATCGTGGAATGGGTAACGCACAGGATGTTCGAGCTCCTTCCTCCAATAGCTAAAGCTAGCGGCAATTCATATCGAGGGAAAGCTGGTGACGTCACATGGAACTTCCAGAAGCTACCTTCCTTCGCAGGCCAACTCGCCGATAACCTTCTCGCTTTCTTAATAGGCCAGCTTCATCGAGTTCATGTATCGCAGGATAACGCGCTGTCTTCGCACGAC
>DASUSJ010000258.1:0-4812 GCA_036375155.1 Pyrinomonadaceae bacterium | reverse complement strand
TTTCGAAGATGACCATCATGTTCAAAAGATCACCGCCGGCGGGGGCGGGGCCTTTCTCCATCCCACCCACGATTTCAGATTCGCCAGGAAACCCCAGGAAGCCGACGCCACTCACGTGCAGAACTACAAGGACTTCTGGTTGGCTGCCGAATATCCTGAGTATGAAGAATCGAGAGCCATGGACTGGAAGAACCTCGGTTTTATTCGCCGAAACCCGACGTTCGGCCTTATGACGGCAGTGATTTATTTTGTTCTGGCGCTTTTGGTGCACGGCGAGATCGCGGGGCGATTTACATGGTGGGCCGCGGTAAAGGCGACGGTGAACCGGGCGATCGAACAGCCGCTCGTTATCGTCGTGATCGTACTCCTCATGCTCGGACTGATCTATTTCACAGATTCAAACAGCAAAACATACAAGCGAGTTGCCGGCTTGGTGCACGGCCTTGCGCACCTGATTGCGGCGTTCTTCATCGGATGGTTCGCGTATCTCGTTACACATTGGCTCGTGGATACCTGGGGGGTTCCAGTTCCGTCGACTCGCTACAACCTCATCTGGTTCTTCACTGTGCTCGTTATCGGCGGGCTTGGTGGATATGTTCTTGGCTCGATGATCATGGGACTGTACCTATTTGTCTCGCTTAGGTTTTTCAAGCGGCATTCGAACGAAACGTTTTCGGCGATGAAGATCCAGGACTACAAAAATTTTCTCCGTATGCATATTGCCGCTGACGGCACACTCACCATCTACCCGATCAAGATCCAAAAAGTGCCGCGGAACTGGGTAGAGGGAGACGGCCGGTCCGCGCCGTCCGACGGAAGCAGCCCCGAGCTTATCGAAAAAGAACCGATCGTCATCAAGTGAATCATGAAGATCCTAAGCTATCTCCACTGTGGCTTCGCCACGACACTGAATATCCTTGTTAACGCGGTAACGTTTGGCAGGGTCTTATGGCTAGAAGGCCGTGTAACGGGCGGGCGGTTCAAGAATTGGGCGCGGAACTTTGTTTACAGTCCTCCGAACTACGTGAAACCCACTACTGAGCAGGAGATCATCGATCTCGTGCAGAATTCCAGCGCCGTACGGTTCTTCGGCTCTGCCCACTCATTCAACGACGGTGTGGTTACGGACCACACGCTTGTTTCACTCGACGAATATGCAGGCCTTATCTGGAAAGATCTGACGACGAAGCGGGCCTGCTTCAAAGGCGGTACGCGCATCCGGGACGTCGTGAAGATTCTGCTCGATGACGGGCTCGCGTTCCAGGCATTGCCCTCGCACGATGCACAAAGCATTGCGGGAATTCTGTCGACAGACGTCCACGGCACCGGTGGAGGCTGGGGCTGGGTTAGTGAAATGGTGGTCGAGCTAAAGATCATAGACGGCCTCGGGAGTGTTCACCAAGTCGGACCCTCAGATGATCTTTTCAAAGCGGCGATCGGCGGGATCGGTGCGGTAGGAATCATTGCCGAGGTTACGGTACAAGCAGTCGACCGTTTCAATGTCGAACAGAAGTTCGAGCTGATGGACCTATCTTACGTCCGCGCCAATCTCGATCAGATGCTTCAGGACAACGATCACCTCAGCCTCTACCTGTTCCCGTTCTCCAACAAATGCCAGGTAAGCATTTGGAATCGTACCACGGCGCCCAAGTCGCCGTTGGGCACGATTCGCGAGTGGCTCGCGATCTCCTTCGACGCACTCGTTTCCGCGTGGTTCGGGAATTTCATGGCATACATGGGTTTACTGGACTCCTGGTCGAACTGGGCGTATGGCCTGAAACAGGGAACCAACCTCGTCCTCGAAAGCAACAAGGCTTTTAACCGCTCGATCTATCATTTGCACCAGGAGCTCGAATTCACGGTTCCGTACGCCGACACGTGGCAGGAGTGCGATCGCTTTCTCCAATTGTTCGAAAGCATGTATACCAGCGACATGCCTTACACCCTGCTCGAGGTTCGTTTTACGCCGGCCGGGCATGATCAAACGCTCATCGGTGCGGGCCGCGATCGGCGTTCGACGTGGATCGACCTGATCTGCAACGACTCATACGGCTTCGAGGCGTATTACGCTGCTGCAGAAGTGGAAGTCAGAAACATAGGTGCGCGGCCGCACTTGGGAAAATTCTGTGCAACCCTTACAAAATCCGATCTTCAAAACGTTCACGGAGCGCACTTCGATCGATTTCTTCAGTTGATGGCTCAGCATGACCCACAGGATAAGTTTGCCAACAGCTTTACCCGGCGTCTGTTTAGGACGTAACTAGTCCCTCATGCTGCGAACACTCTCCGGCCAAACTGAGTTGTGTTCCTTATTTTCCCGCGAAGGCATTCAGCCGGGAGAGGATCTGATCTCGAACAGTTCTAAAGGCATTGAGGCGCTGCTCCTCAGAGCCGGTAACGGCGGCCGGATCGTCGAAGCTCCAGTGCATGCGCTCGGCGTCGCCCGGAAAAACCGGACAACTTTCCTTCGCGTTATCACAGACTGTGATGATGTAATCGAACGACTGATCTAGAAACTCCTCAACTGACTTCGAGCGATGCGAAGTAATATCGATACCGATCTCTTTCATTACCTCTATTGCTTCTTCTCGAACCGCGGACGGCGCTACGCCGGCGCTTTCGACTTCAAAGCTGTTCCCGCCGATATGACGAAGTATTCCTTCGGCCATCTGGCTGCGGGCTGAATTGCCGGTGCATAGTATAAGGACGCGTTGTTTCTTCATTCCTCAAACCTCGGAAAAGTACCGCCTCTGAAAATAAAGCGCGACGTTTACGAGTCCGATCAGAACCGGAACCTCTACAAGCGGGCCGATCACAGCGGCGAACGCGACCCCGGAATTAATGCCGAATACCGCAACCGCTACCGCGATGGCCAGCTCGAAATTATTACTCGCGGCGGTGAACGACAGGGTCGCGGCTCTTGAATAATCAGCTCCGAGAGCGTGTCCCATATAGAAACTGAGCAGGAACATGGCGACGAAATAGATCATCAGCGGCACGGCAATGCGAAATACATCGACAGGCAATTGCACGATCAGATCCCCTTTCAAGCTGAACATGACGAGGATCGTAAACAGAAGAGCGAAGAGCGTTAGCGGACTGATCGCCGGTATGAACTTGTTGTCATACCATTCCCGACCTTTCGCGCGGATAAGCGTAAACCGGGTGATAATGCCGGCTAAGAACGGCGTGCCCAGATAAAGCAGGACACTCTCCGCTATCTGTCTGATGCTTACGTCGACCACGATTCCCTCTAGTCCGAAGTAAGTCGGCAGTACGGTTATGAAAAACCACGCGTAGGCGCTGTAGAAAACAACCTGGAAGACGCTGTTGAATGCGACCAGGCCCGCCGCGTAATCACTGTCACCACGGGCGAGCTCGTTCCAGACGATCACCATCGCGATACACCGGGCGATTCCGATCATGATCAGACCGACCATGTATTCAGGCTGGTCCCGCAAGAAGAGAACCGCGAGGGCGAACATAAGTACCGGTCCGATGAGCCAATTTTGGACGAGCGAGAGTCCCAGTATCCGTGTATCACGAAAAACTTCTCCGAGGTTCTCGTACCGAACCTTCGCGAGAGGCGGGAACATCATCAGAATAAGTCCGACCGCGATAGGAATGTTTGTCGTACCGACCTGAAAGCTGTTTACAAATGCTTCTGTGCCGGGAAAAAACGATCCGATCGCGACGCCTGCTCCCATCGCTAGAAAAATCCATAGGGTTAGGAACCGATCTAGGAAAGACAGGCGTCGTGTCGGATTACAGTTTGTCAGGGACATACTTTGCGTGTTGACCTTGCATTTGGGGTTGTGGTCATTTCGCAGCACAGGGTGAACCAGTTGTACTGGTCCTGTTCCTGGTCGCGCTTTATCACGAACACTTCCCAGTTATCGTCGAAGAGGGAATCTATGTATCTCCTATTTGCTTCCTTTCGACAATCGCTCCGCAAGGGACATGACTTTTTCCCCCGGCTGAACATTTTATCGGCTAGCCGCATTATTTTCGCACCTCGAGATCAACAGCAACTTGTCGCGACTTCCTTCTGCACTCCGTCGACGTCGACGAATGTCGGCGTGCAACATGCGGTGTGGGCCGCCTGCTGAACTTCTTCCGAGAGGTTGTCTTTGAGTACAACGAACACTTCCCATTCATTGCCGTCGGGATCGTTGACCCAAGCCTTGTCCTGCAAAGCGTAGCAACAGGTTGTCTGCATTTCAGAGCGTGGAAGAAGGCCGCGTTGTTCCCATGACGTTCGCATCGCGAGAACGTCATCGGTTGTCGCGACCTGTATCCCAAGATGGGAAAGTGCTCCGCGTTCGTTGAAGGGAATTTGATTCAAAGTAAAATTAAGCGGCGGGTTCTGAACATCGAACTTGGCGTAGCCGGTCCTTACTTTGCTAGGCTCGATGCCGAACATTTTCTTATAAAACTCGATGCTTTTCTCAACATTACTAACGTTGATCGCAAGATGAGCTTTCAGGGTATTGATGGCTGTATTAGTCGAAGTAGTCATGTGCGTGTCTCCTTTCACGATAATAACAATTACGGTCCCGCATAATTGTATTCCAAGTCCGAGGATAAACCTGAATAATAATTATGTCAAGACGTAATTGTCCTGTGGTAGAATATTTTTCATGAGCAGGGATAAAGCATTTGATCCTGAACTTTTTTTCTCGGCTTTGGCCGACCGGACCAGGTTGCGGCTCCTGAACCTTTTGCGTGATGGTGAAGTGTGTGTCTGCTTTTTTGCCGGCACCCTTAATACGAACAATCCCAAGATCTCGCGCCATCTCGCGTACCTGAAAA
>DASUSJ010000257.1:0-19830 GCA_036375155.1 Pyrinomonadaceae bacterium | reverse complement strand
AAGGTCGTGGCAATTTAAACAGCTGGCGGTATGCGGGCAAAATGATCCGGACGCTTCGAGGCGATTGAAGTACAACGTGGTCTTGACACAGCGTCGCAAGACCCGGGTAAGGCGTGTCGGACAGAGCTCGCGACGGGAGCGGTTAACCAAGTTCTGCCGATGTCACCATCTGTACAACCAGAAGAACTAACCGGTACTTGGTTTCTAACTTCAGTTCGCTTGTATTATGCCGCCGCACTTCCGGTCCGTTCGGTCATCACACCGCTCCCACGAGGATGCCTCAAGCAAAAACGTCAATAACCTTCTGCACCGCGTCCGCCAACTTGTCGACTTCCTCTCGCGTGTTGTAAAACGCGAATGAAGCGCGGGCGGTCGCCGGGACGTTGAAGAACTGCATTACCGGCTGCGCACAGTGATGGCCCGCGCGGACGGCGATCCCGTCCTGGTCGAGGATGGTCCCGATGTCGTGCGGATGGATGCCTTCGATCGTAAATGCGAGCACGCTCGCTTTGTTCTCCGCGGTGCCCATTATCGTCACGCCGGGAATATCGGACAGCCGTCCCGTAGCGTACTCGAGCAGCTCATGCTCGTACGCTGCCGCGGCTGGGAAATCGATCGAGTTGATGTAATCGATCGCCGCACCGAGACCGATGCCGGCCGCGATCGCAGGCGTCCCGGCCTCGAACTTCTCCGGGATCGGGGCGAACGTGGTCTTATCAAACGAGACCGTTCGTATCATCCCACCGCCCGTTTGATACGGCGGCATCTGGTCGAGCCACTTTCGCTTCCCGTAGGCGATCCCGCTTCCCGTCGGTGCGAACATCTTGTGACCCGAGAACACAAAGAAGTCGGCATCAAGGTCCTGCACGTCGACCGGAAAATGCGGAACGCTCTGCGCTGCGTCGACGCAAACCGGCACGCCGAACTTGTGCGCTGTTGCCACCATTTCCTTTATCGGGTTTACGGTGCCGAGCGAGTTCGAAACGTGCGACACGGCAACGATCTTCGTTCGCTCGTTCAGAAGGTTTTCGTACTCGTCGATGATAAGCTCGCCGCGCTCATTGATCGGTATCACCCTGATCTTCGCACCACGCTCCTCGGCGACCATCTGCCATGGAATGATGTTCGAGTGGTGCTCCATC
The DNA here is from genome assembly GCA_036375155.1 of Pyrinomonadaceae bacterium. GTDB lineage: Bacteria > Acidobacteriota > Blastocatellia > Pyrinomonadales > Pyrinomonadaceae > OLB17. The sequence continues at coordinate 18,688 of DASUSJ010000257.1, read as the reverse complement.
TGCGAGACCAGGATCTCATCACCTTCGTTGATGAACTTCTTTCCGTAGGAATGAGCGACGAGATTTACTCCCTCGGTACAGCCGCGGACGAAGATGCACTCCTTCACGTCGGGTGCGTTGATGAACCGCTTGACCTTCTCACGAGCCGCCTCGTAAGCGGTCGTGGCGTGCTGGGAAAGGTAGTGCACGCCGCGATGAATGTTCGAATGCTCTTCGCGAAGGTACTTCGACCCGCGGTCGATCACGATCTGCGGCACCTGCGAAGATGCCGCATTGTCGAGATAGACGAGTGGCTTCCCGTTCACCGTCTGCGACAGCACCGGAAAATCCTTTCTGATCGTTTCAACGTCCCACTTGCTCATTACTGTTACCGGCAGCGTCATCATTACCGGTTGACGGTCGCCGTGCGTTTTCCTTTCGAAGCTGCCGGTTCCTCCGCTTTTGAGGCTGGAGCCGTCTTGGCTTTTCGCTCGTGGCGTGCGATAAACTCGCGGAGTGCGGCCTCGATGGTCGCCGCACGGCGATGCTTCTCGCCGGCGATCTCATCTATCTTCTTAATCACTTCTTCTTCAATAATTAAAGGAACTCTCACTCTCATAGTTTTATTTACACTTCCAATCTAACGTTCAACCTGTTCAGCACACTACTATCCAGATCGGCTTTGATCGCTGGGATCCCGATCTTGTTTATGATCTCCTCGGCAAAACCATACGTCAGGAGATTTCTCGCCAAATTTTCCGGCAGACCACGGGTCAGCAAATAGAACAACTCCTCTTCCTCCAGCTGCCCGACGGTCGCTCCATGCGAGCACTTCACGTCATCGTTAAAGATCTCAAGCTGCGGTTTGGTATCGACCCGGGCGTCGTTCGACAACAACAGATTTTTGTTTGACTGTTGTGCATCCGTACCGTGCGCATTTTCGCGAACGAGGACCTTACCGTTGAAAACCGCGCGTGACTTGTCGTTAAGGACACCCTTGTAAGTTTGATGCGACGTGCAATTCGGCACCTGGTGATCGATGATCGAGTGCGTATCGGCGTGCTGTGAGCCGTTCAGCATGTAAAGTCCGTCAATAAACGCCTCCCCGCCCTCGTCGGCAAATTTCAGCTCAATGTCGTGTCGGGATAATGCACCTCCGAGATTGATACTCGTCGCGTTGTACGTTGCGCCACGTCCGACCGAAACTTCGGTAACGCCGTAATGAAACGCTTCAGGCGACTCTTTCTGCACGCGATAATGCGTGAGATTCGCATTGTCTTCGACAACGATCTGGATCGCCGCGTTCGTGAAACTTTTCGCCGGCGAAGCATACGTCTCGACAATCGTCGCCTCGCTGCCTGCCTCCGCAATTACCAACAGATGGGGAAACTTAGCGGTGCCATCTTCTCCGGAGAATGCAAATTCGATCGGCTTTTCAACGACCGTATCCTTCGAGATACGAAGCGTCGCAAAGTCGCCGAAAGCCAGGTTTAACGCCGCGAATCCATTCCGATCTGGCTTGAATTTGCCCAGCAGTTCAATGTCGATGTCAGCCGGTACTTTTCCTTTCCGGTCATTGACCTTCCATTCGCCCGCAGCGATGGGCGCAACGTTCGTATATTTCCAATCCTCGCTCTTAACGGCGGGGAACCCGGTCACCGTGAATAACGCGAACGCGTCCCGGCGCAGCCTACGCAAGCGTTCCGGTTCACCTTGCACGGATAAGAAACGACGGAACGCGTCGGCGTAAACTGTTTCCATTACTACTGCCATCATCATTCAATTACGAATTACGAATTATGAAATTACGAGTCACGCATTAAGGAAAAATGAATTAGAGACTCATAATTCATAATTCGTAATTCGTATTTCACAATTATTTAGACGCTGCTTTCACCCAGTCGTATCCTTTTTCTTCAAGCTCGAGCGCGAGTTCCTTTCCACCTTCTTTGACGATCCTGCCGTTAGCCAGAACATGCACCATGTCGGGGACGATGAAATTCAAGAGCCGCTGGTAGTGCGTCACAAGGATGATCGCCTTGTCGCCGCTTCGGAGTTTGTTAACACCCTCGGCGACGATGCGAAGTGCGTCGATGTCGAGACCCGAATCGGTTTCGTCCAGGATCGCGAGTTTCGGTTCGAGCACTGCCATCTGCAGGATCTCGTTCCGTTTCTTCTCACCACCCGAAAAGCCTTCGTTCACCGAACGCTTGAAAAACTGCGGATCCATGTCGACGATCTTCGCCTTTTCTTTCAGGTAATCGTTGAATTCGAGGGGATCGAGCTCTTCCTCGCCGAGATGCTTCATCTTCTCGTTGTATGCGAGGCGAAGGAATTGCGAGTTGGAAACGCCGGGGACCTCGACGGGGTACTGAAACGCCATGAAAACGCCTTCGCGAGCGCGTTCGTCCGGTTCGAGCTCGAGAAGGTTCTTGCCTTCATAAAGCACTTCTCCCGAGATCACCTCGTACGACGGATGTCCGGCGAGCACTTTCGACAACGTCGATTTGCCTGAGCCGTTCGGCCCCATGATAGCGTGGACCTCGCCCGTGTTGACCTGAAGATTCAGGCCCTTAAGAATTTCCTTTCCGTCGATGCCGGCGTGAAGGTTTTTTACTTCTAGCAACATAAATTCATTTCCGTGATACCGGTCAGTCCTATTTTCGTGTCATTTAGTGTGGTTCGTGTGTTTAGTGGTTCCTTCTTAACCACGAATCAGACGAACCACACTAAACGACACGAGGTCAGAGTTTCTTCTCCATCTCGAGCCCGCCCATGTCGTGCCATTCCTCAGGCGGAGTCTCTCTTAATACGTAAAATCCGTTCTTCTCATACAGCCGCTGCGCTCCGGGGAGCACATACGTCGTGTAAAGGTACAGCTTTTCAAAACCTTTCTCGCGAGCATATCGCTCGAGCTCGTCCAACAGCCTCTGCCCAATACCGCCCCGCTGAACGGATGGCTTTATCGCCATACTGCGAATGTAGAACCGATCGCCATCGGGCATGCCGGAAACGGTGCCAACCGGCTGTCGATCAACTTCAGCGACCCAGATAGGTCCTTCCTCAAATCGCGGACGGATCGCTTCGGCATTCGGCGTCGTGTACTCGAATGCTCCTGGCGTATACTCGGCTTCAAACGGTGCGAAAGCTTCGTATATAAGCGACGCGATCGTTTCACAATCATCCGGTATTGCGCGACGGATCTTCACTCGCTTTCAAACAGTCACCGCAGCAACCGGTGCGTAAAGCTTCTTCAAATTTTCAACGTCGTCGAAGAATAGGCCCTCGCCTACCGGTTGGATCGATCGCACAACAAGATCACGCCAGTCGGGATAACCGAGTTTTTCGATCACCCATCCGATCAGATACTGTTGTGCAAGACAGCCGCCCGCAGTCGCGACGTTGCCGTGCGCGACAAACGGTTCTTCCACCACCTCGACGCCCATTTCCTCAAGAACCGGTTTCGTCGTCGGGTATGTCGTCGCGGTGTTTCCGTCGAGCAATCCAAGCTTTGCAAGGATCAAAGCGCCGGAGCAGATCGAGCCGACCAACTGACGTTCCGGATCAAGCTTAAATTTCCCGAGCCAACCGTGATCGGCGATACGATCCCTGGTCCCGAAGCCGCTCACAAACAAAACCGTGTCCGATCCGTTAGCTTCGTCGATCCGCCCATGCGTCGGAACGTGTATACCGGTTGTCGAAACATGCGACTCCCGCTCCCCGAGGATCCGAACCGACCAACCGGGCACGCGCACGCGATTGAGCAGGTCCCACATTAGCCAAAGATCGATGTCGGTAAAGTTGTCGAAAATAACGATCGCTGTTTTCATATCACGCCGCGGCCATATCGCCCCGCTCGGCTTCGACAAAGATCTCGCCCTTCAAATACAGAACCGCGTTGCCGCCGATCTTCACCCGGTCACCGGCTAGCTCACAATACAGTTCGCCGCCTCGTTCCGAAACCTGTCGTGCGAACAGCTTCTCTTTGCCCAGCTCATTCGCCCAGTATGGTATCAAGCTGCAATGGATGGCACCCGTTACTGGGTCTTCGGGAATACCGATCCGCGGAGCGAACATACGGGACGCAAAATCGCAATCGTCGCCTTTAGCGGTAATGATCACCTCGTCGTACGGCAGCCGCGCGACCTTTTCCATATCAGGTTCGAGCGAACGGACCTCTTCCTGGCTGCGAAGCAGCAGCATCAGCATATTGCCCTGCGTTTCCCAACTTTTCAGCGGCGGCACTTCAACATCGACTAACTCCGCAGGCGTATCGATCTCGGTTATGGGATACGCCGGAAAGTCGAGCAATAGTTTGCCGTCTTGTTTCGTTACTCCGAGCTCGCCGCTTTTGTCAGAGTGAAATCGAATCGACTCATCTTCTAACTTCAGCTCGTTAAATATCACGTGCGCGGTCGCGAGCGTTGCATGGCCACAAAGATTCACCTCGACTTTCGGTGTAAACCAGCGGATGTCATACCGCTCCCCGTTCTTAACAAAGAATGCGGTCTCGGCCAGGTTATTCTCGGCCGCGATATTCTTCATCGTCTCGTCCGTCAGCCAGTTTTCCAGTGGCACGACGGCCGCGGGATTTCCCGCAAACGGTTTCGAAGCAAATGCATCAACCTGAAAGATCTCTAGTTTCATTTCGCCACCTCAATCTCCTGCGTTTCAAGAAAACCAAGCTCTCGTGCGTCGCGACGCCACTTCATCCACCCTCGAACATGTAGCCCGAAGAACACCGCACTCCCAAGTATCAATGCCGAACTACCGATCATGAATCCGACCGTCATCCAGCTCAGACTAGCGATCATCATGATCAGAAAACCGTACCGGTTCTTGCTGCCGATCAGATAAACGCCCGTCAGCCCGCAAATAGTAGCCAGCCAGTCGATTCCGTAAAATTGCATATCGCTTAGAGTGCGGGCTTTAGCCCGTAAATCTTAAACAGACGGGCTTAAGCCCGCACTCTGAACCTACTCCGGTGCAGCCGCTATAGCCGCGATCTCGATCTTCGTACCGAAATGCAGGTCCTTCACGGGAATCACCGCACGTGCCGGTCGATGGCGGCCCATCACCTGAGCGTAAGTCTCATTCACCCTTCCCCAAAGCTCGATGTCCGAGATGTAGATCGTCATCTGGAGCACATGGTCCAGACCGCTCCCGGCTTCATGCAGAACCGCCTCGATGTTTCTCAACGCAAGTTCCGTCTGTTCCTCGATCGAACCCGTAAACGGCTCACGGGTTTTGAGATCCATCGGTAGCTGTCCCGAGACAAAAACTAAACCGTTGTGCTCGATACCCGGCGAATAATGCCCCTTTGGCGTCGGCTGGCCGGATGGCTGTATAGCTCTCATTTATAGTTTCCGCATCCGAAATCACCGATAGCTGATAAGCGATAGCTGACAATCAATCGAAATGCAGGCTTGTCAGTTATCAGTTATCACTTATCAGCTATTCCGAGCGATCCTTCTGTTAAAATCCCCGCTGACTTCCCGATCCCGTAAACTTCAAAGCCAGCATCGTCAGATCGTCGTTGCGAACCGCACCGTTGCGGAAAGCGGCAACGGCGTTAACGCAGTTTTGAAGAAGCTCGGTCGGATGACCCTTTGCGGTTCCGTTTATGGATTCGCGCAGGCGGTCGACACCAAACTCAGAACCGTCAGCAGCGTTCGCTTCCGTGACACCGTCCGTGAAAAGCAGAAGTGTTTCGCCCGGTTCCAGCTTCACTCCACTGGAGACAAAGCTGCTGTCGCTGAACATGCCCAACGGCAGTCCGGTCGAATCAAGCTCGACCGAGCGCTCGGCGCCGACGATTATCGGCGGCAGGTGCCCGGCGTTGCACATCTCGACCTCGCCTCTCGCGTTCATCTTGCCAAGGATCAGCGTCGCGTACTGGTTGGCCAGTGTACTCTCGTTGAACATCCGATTCGCACGCGACATCAGATCGCACAATTCCAGGCCGACCGGTATCAGTGCCCTAAACATCGCATGCAGATTCGACATCAGGATCGACGCTGCCATTCCCTTTCCCGACACATCCCCAAGCATGAAAAACAGCTCGCCGTTTTGGCGCATCACGTCAACGTAATCTCCGCTGACAATACCGGCCGGTAGATACGCCAGGTCGACCTGCCAGAACTCGCACGAGAGATCGCCTTTAGGCAAAAGTCCTCGCTGAATCTCCGCTGCCAGCTGCAAATCCTGTTGCATTGCATCAAGCTGCTTCTGTGTAAGATCGCCAAGACAAAGCCGGATGAGCGGATCGGCAACAAGCCGCTCGGGCTCGATCGCCTCGTGACACTCTTCGCACATTCCGTACGTTCCGGCATCGAAACGCATGAGCGCCGCGTCAACCTCGTTCAGAAGCCGCGTGACGTCCATGTCGAAAGCATTCTGGGACTGCGCGTCGCGCAGCCGCGCACGGCGATCGAGAAGCTGTTCGTGCAGCATCGCATCGACCGGTGCAACCGGTGACATTACTTGTGCGGTATCCATAAGCCTCCTTCGATACTTTGTCACTGACTGGAACGCAAGCCTTCCCCGCCTGCAACGTCGCGAAGCGACGTCAAATTTTGCAACTCAGGCGACAACGGTCTGTTCGTGCCTCGCACATGCACGCTGGACGAACTGCGTTCCAGTCCGTCGGCGCCGGGCAAATCAGTCGACCTACCCGACACTTCCTTCTAATTTCAATCCCAATAGCTTCGTCGCCTCCACAGCGTATTCCATCGGCAACTCGCGAAAGACTTCTTTGCAGAACCCGTTGATGATCAGCGAAACTGCGTCTTCCTGCGAGATACCTCGCTGCTGAAGATAGAACAACTGCTCCTCGCTGATCTTCGATGTCGTAGCTTCGTGCTCGACCTTTGCGGTGTTGTTCATCACCTCGATGTACGGGAACGTATTCGCCTCCGACTTTCCGCCAATTAGCATCGAATCGCACTGCGTGTAGTTCCTCGCTCCTGTCGCCTTCGGCATTATCTTTACGAGGCCGCGGTACGAGTTGTTCGATCTGCCTGCCGATATTCCCTTCGAGATGATCGTGGACTTGGTGTTCTTGCCCAGGTGGATCATCTTCGTTCCGGTATCCGCGATCTGCGCGTTGTTCGTCAAAGCGACCGAGTAAAACTCGCCGATCGAATTGTCACCCTGCAGGATCACGCTCGGGTATTTCCATGTGATCGCCGATCCAGTCTCGACCTGCGTCCATGAGATCTTCGAGTTAACGCCGCGACACGCGCCACGTTTGGTTACGAAGTTATAGATCCCACCCTTTCCCGACTCGTCGCCAGCGTACCAGTTCTGCACTGTCGAGTACTTGATCTCTGCGTCGTCTAACGCAACAAGCTCGACAACCGCTGCATGAAGCTGGTTCGTGTCGAACTGCGGTGCCGTGCAGCCTTCGTTATACGCAACATAGCCGCCTTCTTCGGCGACGATCAGCGTCCGCTCGAACTGACCCGATTCCTGCGTGTTGATACGGAAGTAAGTCGATAGTTCCATCGGACACCGCACGCCTTTCGGAATGAACACGAACGAACCGTCCGAGAACACTGCCGAGTTGAGGGCCGCGTAGTAGTTGTCATTCACCGGAACCACTGAGCCAAGATACTTTTTGACCAGGTCGGGATAATCGGCGACGGCCTCGGTGAAAGAGCAAAAGATCACGCCCGCCTTCTTTAGCTTCTCCTTGTACGTCGTCGCAACGGAAACCGAGTCAAAGACCGCATCGACAGCCACATTCGCGAGCATCTTCTGCTCTGAAAGCGGAATGCCTAACTTCTCGAATGTCTTGATCAGTTCGGGATCGACCTCGTCCATCGAAGCCTTCTTGGCCTTCTGCTTAGGAGCGGAGTAGTAGGAAATATCCTGAAAATCGATCCGCGGATACTCGAAGTTGGCCCAGTAACTCGGCTCCGTCATCTTCAGCCAGTTGCGATAGGCCTTCAGACGAAACTCCAGCATCCACTCCGGCTCATTCTTCTTCGATGAGATTAGCCGCACGGTATCCTCGGACAAACCCTTTGCGATAGTGTCCGACTCGATGTCGGTAACGAATCCGTACTTGTATTCCCGGTTAGTTAATATTTCTGCTGCTGTCGACATAGATTATTTATCGCAGGACGCCGAGGTGACGAGAAGTTCAACGTTGGCTGACTCACGCGTCGGTTCTACAAACTCGGTCATTTATCGTCTCTGCGTCTCCGCGTCTCGGCCGTTCAAACCCGGCTTGGTTCGATAGTCCTGTGAATTCCTTTTATCTCGTGAAACATCTTATCCACCGATCGCTCATCTCCGACAAGTTGCGCAAGCGTGATCTGCGAGAGCGCATTCTCGACGATCTCATGCAATCCGACGATGACCGGCCGGATGCCGCAGTCGCCCTTGTGAACGCAAGTGTCGAGCACGCCCGTGTAGCTTTCACAATGCTTGCTCAAAACATCCTCATCCAGGACCTTGATTATCTCACTCAGGCGGATCTCCCTCGCTGGGCGGGCGAGGAAATAGCCGCCCTTTGTACCCCGTGTCGAATTCACGAAGCCAGCCTTGTTCAAAAGCCACATAAGTTTGCCCGCGTTCGCGGTCGAGATTCCCTCTCGTTCAGCGATCTGCGGAAGCGTAAGGCTCTCTCCGTCGCTGAGGTTAGCCAGCTGCACCAGGCACCGGAGTCCGTATTCTTCCTGTGACGAGATCTTCATAAGCTAAACAAAACTAAATAACTTGAGATTGACTGGTGGATTTGATTATCCCAAATCATTACTTTTTGGTCAAGATTGCTGTGGCGGATGCTCAGCTCGCATAGTGAGCGACAGGATAAGGCCTCCAGCATGGGTTGGGGGGCAAACCGAAATACGACGCGCTCGCGTAGTGATCGACGGATCAGATCGATTTGAGATCTGTCGCTCGCGGTCGCGTGATCACAGCTTATAAACCAAAACCCCCGGCTGACGCCGGGGGCTTTATCCTGTCCTCGTGTACGACGGATGGTAAGGCGAGTTAAAATACTACTCCCCGCCGACCGTCATCTCCGAGATAAGCAGCGTTGGTGATGCCGTACTGCCCAGTTTGAAGCTGAGGTCGTTACCGACCGCCTTCACATTGTTCAGAGCCTTCAACACGTTACCGGCAATGGTGATCTCCTGAACCGGATAGGTCAACTCGCCGTTCTCGATCCAGAACCCCGTCGCTCCCTGCGAGAAGTCGCCGGTGACCGAGTTCATGCCGGAACCGAACATGCTCGAAAGATATAGGCCACTCTTCACCGACTTAATAATGTCGGCGCGGCTGGTATCCCCGTTCTTAAAGTAGAGGTTCGAACTTCCAACGCTTGGGGGCGAGGTATAGCCACGAGAAGCATGACCCGTCGGCTTAAGGTTGAGCCGTCGAGCCGAGTAAGCATCGCAGATGTACTGCTTGAGCACACCGCCCTCGACCACCGTCACGGCAGAAGAACGCACGCCCTCGCCATCAAACGGTCGCGAAGCCACACCGTCGACGATCGTTGCATCGTCGATGATCGTGACCAGCGGAGAAGCGATCTGCTGGCCGACCTTATCCACGAGGAATGACTGACGCCGGTAAACGCTGCTTCCGGACGCCGCACCGAAAACCTGATTCAGCAACGCACTGCCTACCTGGGGATCGAGTACAACCGGTACGACCTGTGACTTCACCTTGCGCCCGCCGAGCTTTGCTACCACGCGGCGGCCCGCCTCTTTCCCTACAGCTTCGGGCGAGTCGAGTTTGTTGAAGAAGCGGCCAAACGTAAACCAACCGTCGGTCTGTTTTGTCCCGTCCTCATCCTGCGCAAGCAAGCTGACGGAGATGCTGGCGGACGTCGTTTGATACTGTCCGACGAAACCATCAGAATTCGCTAACGTCACCTGCGTTCGAGAATCGTTCCAACGGGAACTGTTTCCGTTTGTGATCCGCTTGTCGTACTTCAAACCGACATCTTCCGCTGTTCTGACGAGCTCGAGTTTCTTTTCCGGCGACAGCTTCGCAAGCGACTCGTCGAACATCAACAGCTTGCCTTCGTACGAACCGAGAAGTTCTTTCGGAGCAAGTCCGTTGTGCTTGTCCGAGCTGGAGACCTTTACGATATCCAGCGTCTCACGGGCAAGATCAGAAACGGCCCGTTCGGCGAAATCGGTCGTGAACGTGTTGGCCGTAGCCCCGTTTTTGATGATCCGTATCCCGAGACCCTTACTGGTCGCTTGTTGAAGCCGCTCGATCTTCCCGAGCCGGACCGTTGTGTTAAAGCCGGTGCTCGAGACGACGTAAACGTCGGCGGCATCCGCGCCCTGTTTCTTTAAGGCCGAGACAAGGTCGGCCGCTAGACTCCTATAATCCTTCATAGTCTGTAGCTCCTTTTCTGGCCTTATACCTTGTTCTGCGAGCGAACCTTGGTACCGCCTACCGTGATCTCTGAAACCTTGACGGTCGAGATACCCATTCCGACCGGGACCATCTGACCGTTCTTACCGCATGTCCAGCCGCCGTCGGTAAACTTTAGATCGTTGCCGACCATCGTCACCTTCGTCATCACGTCCGGACCATTTCCGACCAGGGTCACACCCTTGAGCGGAACGGTGATCTTGCCGTCCTCGATCTTGTAGCACTCCGAGCATGAGAACGTAAAATCACCCTTCGTGATATCGACGTTGCCTCCGGTAAAGCCCTTCGCATAGATGCCGTCCTTCACCGATTTGAGGATCTCCTCGGACGAATACTTTCCGGGTTTCAGATACGTGTTCGTCATCCTCGGCATCGGCGGGTGATTGTAGGCTTGCCGCCGGCCGTTGCCCGTCGACTTTACGCCGAGCTGCTTGGCACTGATGCGATCGTTCATGTAGCCGCGAAGGATACCGTTCTCGATGAGGACGGTGCTCTGCGGTGCATTGCCCTCGTCATCGACGTTGATAGTCCCACGCATGTTCTCGAATAAGCCCTCGTCGATGACGGTGCACTGTTCGGATGCAACCTTTTGTCCGACGCGGCCGGAATAGTTGGAGAGCTTCTTGTAGTTGAAGTCAGCTTCGAGTCCGTGACCGACCGCTTCATGCAGCAGAACCGCGCTCTCCGCGGGTCCCATGACCACCGTCTGAGCTCCGGCCTCGGCTTCCTGAGCGGAGAGATTCACTATCGCGATTCGAGCCGCTTCCTTGCCAATGTCCGACGCCTTGCGCTTGTTGAAATACTCCATCCCGATGCGTCCGCCGCCGCCGGTATAGCCCGTCTCACGGGTTTTGCCATCCTCGGCAATACAGAATGCGTTGAACATGAACAGAGGCTGTGAATCTTCCCAATAAGTGCCATCCGAGTTCGCGTACGCAACATGCTTGACCTCGTCGTTGAACCCGATCGATACACGCACGATCTTCGGATCATAAGCCTTCGCAGCTGTGTTGGCCTCTTTTATGAATTTGAGCTTCTTATCCAACTCGGTCGACGTGGCGAGCTCGGCGATGGGATAAAGATTCTTGACCTTGGTATCGGTCATGCCGACGACGCGGGCCTTGGCGGTGTTGTCCGATGCGATTACCGCCGCTGCCCCGGCGGCTTCGAGCATGCTCGCGAGCGAGAGGTCTTCCGTAAAGGCAAAGCCGATCTGGTCGCCCTTGACCGCCCGTATGCCCACGCCCTGAATGACACCGCGACGAGCTGATCTAACGATGTCTTCTTCAAAGGAAAGATTCGACAAGATCCTGTACTCGAAAAAGACGTCGGCGAACTCAGCACCCTTCGCGAGGGTTGCTGCAATTACCTTGCTGATATCGCTCTTGGCGACCTTGAAATACGTATCCAGCAGCGATGTACCGCCGAACGGGCTCTGTTCGCCGGCAAACGCTCGGCCTACCCACAGATCACTCACCGCAACTGCGGCCAGGGCCATGGAACTTTTGGTCAAAAACTCACGTCGTTTCATAAAGGTATGGACTCCTCCGGGTCTCTCGAGATTGTGTTTAGAAGAATGGCTAGCGCTTGAGTTCTAACGCAACGGTGCCGAAAAAAGTTTCCAGTCTGTGTCTCTTTCGAGAGACGCTTTTCAAGTCGGAACGGTTACAGCAAATTCGGCGAGGCGCAGTGCTCCGCAGTATGTAATAAGAGAACACCGCCGAGAAGGTTTTTGTGACGAGAGGTAAAAACGGCGGGCCGCGAAGCGGCAAGATCGGCCCCTACGGCCCAATCGGTTGTCTCGCCGATTCGGACATGCAGGAACTCGCGCTCGTCGGTGGGACCTTAATTCTGAGTTCAAGAACAATAGTAGTACTGTCACTGCCGCCGGATCACGTTCGGAAACCGTGTCCTTCACCGAAATTTTGGCGTTCTTCAACGAATATGGGATAATTACACATCTTGAAAAAACGATGACCAGACCGAGCGAGGTGCGAGGCACTTCGCGAAAGGGCTCTGCGCATCGGAATTCGTCAAATTTCGCCAGCCTTTCGGTCATCATTCTCAAGTCTACAAAATTTGAAATCCCGGGCAGGCTCTCGCGCGGGTTTGCCCTACAAACTTGCAAAGGAGAAGATAGTTATGTTTTTAGCGATTAAGAGGTTTTCCAATGTAAAGAACCCGGATATTGTAACCAATAAAATTGAAAACGAGCTGGTCCCTAAGCTCAGAGATTTTCCGGGTTTCATAGCGTACTATGCTGTGAAGTTCGATAACGGCGACTATGGTTCGGTCGGAATATTCGAGACAAAGGAGAATATCGACAACGCCCTACAGCAGACTCAGGACTGGCCGAAGAAGAATTTGCCGGACAATTTTCCTAATGATCCGGAGCTAATCCGAGGCGAAGTACTGTTCAGTGCGGCCGGAAAGACGATCGCAAGATCGGCATAAGAGGTCCACGCATCACTTGATCGTGGCGTGCGGTATTCGATCGCACGCCCTTTTCACATTCCGAATTTCGATCTGATCTTCACCGCTCGCTCGATCACGTCGACGTTCTCCAGGATCTTCAACCGCAGGTCCCGGTCCAGGTTGGGATTGTCTGCCAGAAACTTATTGACGATCGCGAGTGCCTCCTCGCTCCGCTGCCCGCCGATGAACGCTCCGAGCCAGCCGTTGACGAAAAATATCTTTCGATTGCGTTTATGGTTGGGAAGCTCCTTTAGCGCGCGCTCGAGGTACGGCAGCGTGAGATCAGCATGTCGAACAGAGTTGAACGGCCCAAACGCCGCTTCGATCCAGCTTTCGCTGATCTGCTTATTGTTGATGAAATCGTTCCAGTACTTTTCTTTCGCCTCTTTTGTCGGGAATGCGGCCCGAGCGGCGTAAGCATATCGCTTGGCATCGTCGGAAGTTTCAGTGCGTTCGAGATCGGTGAGAAGCTTTTCCGCGTCCGGATCTCCGAGTGAGGCAAGCTTGGTAACGATGTCGAATCGGTCTTTGGTTTTCAGGGGAATCGACTCGGATTTCGGATTTTGGATGTTGGATTTTGGATTGACACCATCCCTACCGGTCGGGTTTCCGCCTGTTGTGGCTCCGCGTCTCGGCGTCTCGGCGGTGAGCATCCCTTTCAGCACGTTCCTCGCACTTCCAGTTGATGCGAGATTTAGGAACGCCCGGTAGAATGTGATCCGCTGTCCGAGCGTCGGTGCGTTCCGCATCTTCTCTACAAGCAGAGCCTCAAGACGCGGTGCGATCGTCTCACGCGGCTTGTCCGAGAGGTAGTAGGTCATTGCCGTCGACACGCGATTCAGTATCATCGCCGTCGTAGATTCATCCTCCGCGTTCAGAGTGCGCGATTTATCGCGTTCTTCGCCGGCGCCTAACGGGCTAAAGCCCGCACTCTGAACGGGGCTCGCACTCAGAACTTTGATCGCAAGTTCCACATAGTCCTTCGGATCTAGCTCGCCTTCGCGGACGCTGTCCCAAAGTGCACCCCACATCATTGAGCGAAGGAAGGGATCCGTTTCCTTCTGAACGTTCTTCACCACATAGTCGCGGCTCTTGTCGTCGAGAAGGAAGATGCCGTAGCCGTAGTCTTGGTAGTTTGGGAATACGAACTTATACTCGCCGGCTGGAGCGACCGAAGTACCGGTCGGCGAACTTACGTGTGTAATGTCGGTAAATAGAGCCCTGCCGTCAGTTGAAAGCAAAAACACCTTCGTCTTTTCTTTCCAGACCGGCAAATCTTTCAGCGACCCTGCAAAAGCGATCACTGGCCGCTGAAAAATTCTAACTCCAAAGCTCTGTGAATAATCGGCAGTGGAGGGCAAGAAAAATTTCGGCATTCCCGGCGTAGTTACCCAAGTTTTGGCAAAGTCGCTCAAGTCCATTTTACTTGCCGCGCCCAATTCGCTCACCAAATCTTCCCAACTTGCATTCTCAAACTCATGCTTCTTCAAAAACGCGCGCACCGCGGCTCGGAACTTATCTTCCCCCAAATAAAATTCCGCCTGCCTCAAAAACGCCGGTGCCTTGTTATAAACGATGTTTCCGTACGCGGACTTCGCCGCCGACAGATTCGCGATCGGCTGGTATATCGCGGTCGTGCCTTTCGTTGAGTCGGTCTGATACGCGCCCTGCTTGATTCGCTCGTAGAAGACCTTCCACGAGTTCATCTCGGGCATGATCTTCTCCATCGCTTTGTAAGCCGTGAATGTCGCAAAGCCTTCCTTCAGCCAAAGGTCATCGAACCAACGCATCGTCACCGTGTCACCGAACCACTGGTGTGCCGCCTCGTGAAAGATTAGCGTCGCACGCGTGATGTGATCGTTCTTTGTCGGCTCCTGCGGGAAGATGATCGAGGACTCTCTTACAAACGTCGCACCGGCGTGCTCCATCCCGCCAAACGGGAATTCGGGAATCAGAACAAGATCGTATTTGGGAAACGGGAATTTGTAATCGAAGTAATCTTCGAAATATTTGATCGCCTCGCGATTGAGACGAAAGACCTCGGCAGCATGCGGTTGGAATTTCGCGAGTTGGGATTTGCGGACGTAGATGGAGGTCATCGAGTTGCCACTCGAGGCAGAAACCCGACCGGTATGGAGGGTGTCATCCGATTTTGGATTTCGGATTTTGGATTTTGGATTGGCACCCTCGCTACCGCTTGGGTTTCCGCCTGTGGCACTCCCGGCTTCTGTCCGGCGGCGCGAGTCGGTACCGTCCGCGTTAGCGGATGGGTTCGACGTGCCCATCCCTGACCCGCCCGCTGACGCGGACGGTACTGACAAGGGTTGCGTCGCGACAGCTCCCGGTGCGGATACTTGCTGCCAAGGGCCTGCGGCGAACGCAAAGACGTAGGTGCTGATGGGTTTGGTTTCCGCAAGCCTCACACTGTCAGGACAGGGGAGGTTGACATCACACGGAGCCTTGGTTGATCCCATAATTCCTGTATTGCCGACAACCGTCCAGCCGTTAGGAAATTTCACTTCGAGCTCGAACCTCGCCTTCAGATCCGGCTGATCGAATACGGGGAACGCCGTGCTTGCATCCGAAGGAACAAACAACGAGTAGATGTATTCCGACCCGTCCTCTTTATCGATGTATCGCGTGATCGCCGAGCCGCTCGGAAGGATCGGCGATGTGAAGTCGAGCTTGATGACGTTCTCGCCCATGACGACGCCATCGCGGAAGATGAGATGTTCGTTCGATTCCTCAAAGCTCTCGCTCAGAGTGCGCGATTTATCGCGTTCTTCGCCAGCGGGTAACGAGCTAAAGCTCGCACTCTGAACCAGGCTCACACTCTGAACCGGGCTCGCACTCTGAACCTGTGTTCCATTGATCGAAACATTCGAGATCGTCGACTTCTCTTCATGTCCTCTGATCTTCCGCCAGTCGAGAATGATCGCCCCCGCCCCATCGCCGCGTCCCTCTTTCACCGCGCCCCCGGGTCGCACATAAACCCGCACCTCTATAGTCCCTTTCATGACAGGAGACATCTTCTCGAGTGTCAGATCGAGCTTATATCGCACATCCGAGTAACGCGCGGCTCGCCATTTAGCGAGTTCCTGCGAAACTCCCGGTTCGATCCTCGGAGTTTGAGCGAGCGAGGTGACGGTCATAAGAAGAATCAGGATCAGATAACGCATTGGCAAAAGTGTACCGCAGAGACAGCGAGACGCAGAGAAACTAAAAAGTCTGCTCTGCGTCTCAGCGTCTCTGCGGTCAAAAAAATACTTAGAGCGAAAAATTGAAGTTCACAAATCCGACAGCCCGCACCGGCTGGCCGTCCCGGACGAACGGTTTGAACTTCCACTTCCTGATCGCGTCTTTCGCCGCCGTTTGAAGGAGGCCCGGGCCGGAAGCATTCTGCACTTCGTCAACTTCACCTGTTTCGTTGATCGTTACTTCGACCTTTACGACACCGGTCGTGCGCATGCTTCTAGCCGCCGGCGGATATATCGGCGCATGTTGTTTCGTCGCATAAGCGATGAGCGAGCCGACCGACATCGGTCCTGCAGGTGTGACGGATGTGCTGTTATTCACAACCGGGGCTTGCACCGGAGCTTCAACAGTCGGCTTATTCTCGATCACGCGGGTCCTCTGTGCCTCGTTCGAGTTTGAAGTCGAAGGTTGCAGCTTCGGAAGATCAACCGCGGGTTTGTTTGTCGCTACGGGAGCGTCCACCGGTTTCGACTGAGCTTCTGTAGGTACAGGTTTGAAAACAGGCTGCGCCGGAGTGTTTCCGGAAGACGACTCGGGAGCGGAAATAGCTGGCGTATTTGCCAGCGGAAGGGGCGGGTTCGATGCTGCAGACGTGTTCGCCGCAACGGTTTGCTGAGCCACAGGATTTGCGACCGTCGTTCCGTCTACCGCGTTGATGATCACGCTTCGAGAGCTCGCGATCTGCTCACGTGAATCGCCAAGCTCGTCTCGCCAGCGACGCGCGTCGTAATCGTCACGTGCGATCATGCCCCGGGAATTTGTCGCTTCTTCGAGCAGTGCCATAGCGGCCGCCGCTTTCGTTTTGTCTGCGCCAAGCTCCTTCGCCTGCGTGATGACGAGCTCCAAAGTCTCCCGCATCCTTTCGATGTCGTTGACAGCTTCTAGCGGAAGATTACGGTCCGAAACGTTCAGTCCCAAAGAGCGATACCGCTCGACCTGGTTTCTCGCTCCTTTTATGATCTGTGCGGCGACCGACGAGTAATACATATTGCCGCTCGCGCTGTTCGACTTGTACGATTTGAAGAACTCGTTTAGAAAACCCTGGGCCCGTTTGTAATCGCCCTGCTCCAGATAGCTGTTCATGAGCAGAACGTTTGTCACGGCGTTCACCGACTGGTCGCTCGACTCGCGCCGGATATTCTCCAGCTCGTAAATAGCCGCGTTGTAGTTTCGTACTGCGATGTAAGCTTTGGCTTTCGAAATGCGCTCGCGCATAACTTCGGCCGAGGTAGGCTGCTTTCCGGTGAGCGGATTCGGGACAGGATTCGCCGCGGGCTGATTCGACGGAGTTTCCTGTGCGGATATGATCCCCGTGATCACAACTAGTGTTGCAAAAACCGAAGTGAAAAACCTTCTGACGTTTAGCGGCATCTTCTTCTCCTTCATGCTGAGTTGAATTCCGTAAAGGTCAAGCGAACTATAGAAGGCTCACTTTAACGACCCAATTGTGCAAAAAACCTTCAACAAAAAATCACGAAATAGCGACCTCTCCAGGTCCGCCGTCTTACTTTGCCAAGCTATTGATGATTTTCTGACGGTATGAGTTTGCGTCTCTTTTTATAGCACTTTCGTTAAGCGTGAGCAAAACGCGATCTTTCATAACAATTCGTCCATTGATGATCACGGTCCTTACATCCGATGCCTTTGTTGTGTAAACCAGATGTGAATAGATGTTGTACATAGGCGTCTGATGCAGCCCGTCGAAGTCGACGATCGCAATGTCGGCACGTTTGCCAACCTCTAACGAACCCGTGATCTTGTCCAGGTCGAGTGCCCGCGCTCCACGGATCGTCGCCATCTCGAACGCCTGCTCTGCGGAAAGCGTTTTCGGATCGCCCGAGACAACTTTGTGAAGCTTTGCGGCCATGTCCATTTCCTCCCACATGTTCAGATCGTTGTTCGATGCTGCACCATCGGTTCCGAGACCGACGGCCGTGTTCTTGGCGAGCATCGACGGAACCGGCGCCGTGCCTGAGGCGAGCTTCATGTTCGACGTAGGATTGTGGGCGGCGCCGACGCCCTTACTATTTAAAATGTCTATTTCCTCGTTGGTTACAAAAACCGTGTGGGCGGCGATGACGCGATCGTTAAGAAACCCAATTCGATCGAGGTATTTAACGGGCGTTGCGCCTTTTTCAGCGAGGATGTCATCACGCTCCTTTTTGGTTTCGGCGACGTGTATAACGACCGGCGCATCCAGCCTGTCACCAAGCCGTTTAACTGCCTGCAGCTGTTCGGTCGAAAGCGTGTAGGGCGCGTGCGGTGCAAGGGCGGCGACGATCAAAGGATCGTTCTTCCAGCGGCGGACATACCGCTCGGAATACGCGAGGGCTTCATCGAACGTCTTGTTATCTGCAACGGGAAATTGAATGATAGTTTCCCCGAGCACGCCGCGAACGCCGGCCTTTTTTGTTTCGTCTGCGATAGCGTCTTCGAAGTAATACATATCGCAGTATGTCGTCGTACCACCGCGGATCATCTCGGCAAGGCCGAGGCGTGTTCCGGCCCGCACGAATCCCTCGTCGACGTTTTTCGCCTCGGCGGGAAATAGATACTTCGTCAGCCAGTCGTTCAGATC
>DASUSJ010000256.1:0-2379 GCA_036375155.1 Pyrinomonadaceae bacterium | reverse complement strand
ATCTGAGTTTGACGGCGGTGGCGCGATCGTCTGGCCCGGCGTGCGATTGCCTGGGCCGATGCTGGCGGTAATGGGCGGGCGAGATTCGGGCCGGGGATCTTCATTCCGATCCGTATCATTACCACTGCGCAATCCCGCACTCTTGCCGATCGTAAAGTTATCGACTATCAGTCCGCTTTGCCCCTTCGGCGGAGTGATGCGCAGCGACACGATGGGCGAGCTGGATGTAAAGCCGATAAAGCCGGCGGCCGGTCGAGCGGGTGTTGTGATCGATTCGGTGCGGCTTTTTCCGTCCGCGGTGGTCACCGTGACCTCAATGGTCGACTGCGGCGGCTGGGCTGACCACAGATCAGTTCCTACCGCCGTTACTCCGCTTGGCAAATTCGCAGTTAGGAATGCATTGCCGGGTTGATTCGGCGTGCTCCAATGCAGTTTCGCCCCCGTTGTTGTTTCGTACGCGGGGCCGGCCTGATACCACGCACCAACGACGATCACGGGCCCGGGGCCGAACCTCGCTCCACCGCCCGGGCGGAATTCGATGCCCGCGTAGTTTAGAGCGCCCTCTCGCTGATAGTGCTTGAAGCCGCTGTTAGGAACGATGCCCTCGAAGTCGTGAACCTTCAGATCACGTGCAGCAGCGGAGAACGAGCCGCGATCAGTGAAGCTGTCGATGCCATCTTGGGCGGCTGCGGTGAAGAAACAAAAAACCAACAGGACGATAAGTGTGAGAATCCGGTAAGTCATACTTCCTCGATTTGCGTTTTGAGATTGCCCGTGAACACCGGAGCGGTGGAGGGGCTGGTGAAGCGATTGTACGCGAATGCTGTTTCGCTCCGGCAAAAAAGTTGCCCGGAGTGTTAGGTAGATGACGTTAGCGAGGCGGGTTTCCCTTTGCGTCTTTTCGCCTTTGCGTGAACTGTGTGCTCAGACAATTGAGGCCGGTTTTCACGCAGAGGCGCGAAGACGCGAAGAACAAATCCGAACGAAAAAGGTGAATGCGGGCCGACGCCCGCTCGATATTCGAACCAAGTTTTCGTGAACTTGCGAATATCTAACGGCGTAACGGTCTTGGGAGGTCAAGGCCGGGGTCTCGCACTAACGGTCGCTGTAAAAAATGAAATCGCTTGTGAGATTCGCTGTCCTCGTTATCTTAACGATAACTTCTGTCACAACCCTCGAAGCCCACGAGAGCGCACGGCCTGAAAAACGAGTCGTCGCATTTCTTCACGCGACGGTCATACCGATGGATCGGGAGCGACGCTTACATGATCAAACTGTGGTTGTGACGGACGGAAGAATTGTTGCGATCGGGCCCGCCTCGAAGGTGAAGGTCCCGGGCAATGCATTGCGTATCGACGCCACCGGTCGATATCTGATCCCGGCCCTGTGCGACATGCACGTACATCTCGAGGCCGAGGCATTCAACGCAATGTTGAAACCCGCGGATCAGTTAGCCGGAAAAGATATACCGTTCGAGACTTTTCTATACCCCTACATTGCAAACGGCGTCACCACGGTCCAGGTCCTGTCGGCAACACACGAGCACGTCACGCTTCAACGGCGCATTAACCGAAATGAGATCGTTGCTCCCCGCCTGATCAACGCGAGGATGGTCGACGGTCCGAAAAAGGCATGGCCGCCTCCGTTGAGTACGTGGGTCGACTCGGCAGCAGAAGCTCGCTCTGCGGTTCTCGACGCGAAAGAGGGAGGCTACGACAAGATCAAGGTCTACTCTTTTCTCAGCAAGGAATCGTATGACGCGATAATTTCCACCGCGAAAGAGCAGCACATGGATGTGATCGGACATATTCCGGATGCTCTCTCGGTGGAATATGTGGTCGATGCCGGGCAGAAGATGATCGCCCATACGGAGGAAGTCGCAAAGCACACGCACGGAAACTACTCGCACGAGAGGATCGACTATTATGCCGGCCGGATAGCGAACGGCGGAGTTTGGATGACGCCGACATTAGTGACCACGCGCAGCATTTTGGAGTTGTTCGACGATCCGAACGGACTGCGTGGAAGGCCCGAGGCAGTGTATTCACGCCATCCGATGCAGGCCGGTATCTGGACGTTCATCACGGACAACCTGTACAGGCCGATCCCCGCCCAGGCGCGAAAGAAGCTTAGTGACGATTTCGAGAAGTTCCAGAGGCCGCTGACAAAGGTGTTTCACGACAAGGGTGGAAAACTTATGACCGGTACCGACTCGCTGTTTCCGGGACTCGTTGCCGGCTTTGCGGTCCATCGCGAGCTGCAGGAGTTGGTGGACGTGGGTCTGACGCCATTTGAGGCTCTTCGAAGCTCGACGACGGAACCGTTCGAGTATCTCGGCGAGATCGACAGGGCGGGCACGATCGAGAGTGGTACATACAC
>DASUSJ010000255.1:0-13008 GCA_036375155.1 Pyrinomonadaceae bacterium | reverse complement strand
ATCAATCGTGCTAAACCCTCGACGACCGCTGTCTTTCCGACACCAGGCTCGCCAACAAGCATCGGCGAGTTGGATCGTTCCTTGTGCGAAAGGATCTCGATCATCTGGAGGATCTCTTTCTCGCGCCCGATAGTCGGAGGGATCTTGTCCTGCCGCGCAAGCTTGTTCATCGAAACGCCAAAATGACGCAGGAATGACGGCAGCTCATATTTCTGACGCGTTCGTTCTTCTTCTTTCTCGCGCTTGCGGATCCGCGTACGTGCAGTTTGTGCGACCTCTTCCGAAGGAACCCCGAGATTCTGCAGCACATCATTGAGGACGCTTCGCTCGTCGTTCGAAAGCACGTAGAAGATATCGCTTCCGTCGATGACCCGACGGCCCTGCGAACGAGCGCGATCCATCGCACGTTTGAACAGCTCGGTTGTTTCCGGAGCGATCTTGAAGCCCTTACCGGTATGCTGCCGTCCAGACTCCATGCGTTTTTCGATCAACAGTTTTACTGATCGAGGATCGACGGCCAGATCGCGCATCGTCGATGTGAACAATTCGTCCTCCTCGCTCGCTACGGCGTGAAGGATATGTTCGATCGAGACGTAGTTTTGATCACGCTTCTTAGACTCGCCCAGCGCGGCCTCAAGCACACGTCTTCCGCTATCGCTAAATTTGTCTTTGTATGCGTCTATGTCTGCCATAAAGCTTAGATTGAAGTTTCAAACATATGATGCGCGTTGGGAAGTCTTTGTCCGCCGTATATATTCTACCACCTTGCCGCGCTTGGATTACAAGCATTTGCCTTGACCGTGCGCGAAGCAAAGGATGTGCCGAGTTTGCGACGTGGGTCTGCTGCACCACCACACCAGGCAGTGCATGCCAAAGCGCCCGCAATTTCACTTGATGATCTAAAGCCGGCCGCGTCACTCCGACGCCGAAAATTTTGTCTTGCATTCGATTCTGTTTTTGTCTAACATGCGTTTCCAAAGCCACAGCTAAGCGATTTTCGGACGCCATTGCGTATCGAAATCGGTCCGTTTACCTGCGGACGAAGATTATTCTTCATCGATCCCACGGGCAGGTTTCAAAAAACAGAGGGCTATTTGTTTACAGCCTCTGTCCGAATCGGCGCTCGCATTTGTGCCGATGAGTCCGGCCGCTACCGACAGCGGCGTCTAAACCAAATAAAGGAGAACCATGAAATCGTCATCCCACGGGCGCATTACGAGCGCCATCCCCGTCCCGTCGCGTTTTACCTTAAAGCTAACCTTCACCATTACGATTCTCGCCGCAGTCATCATTCAAGCGGCATTCACCTTTGCGAGACCCGGCGTACGAGAGTTCCTCGTCGCCAGCACGTACCAAATGATGCCGATCGAGCCGCTTTTGGCCGACCCGATCCCGCAGACGCTCCCGTATTCACAGGACTTTTCAGGGCTGCCACATTCGTCGGTGACATTTCCCGACGGTTGGCAAGGCTGGCAGATCGGCACGGGAACTGCCGCAGGTTCAAGCGCAGTTTTCAAGACCATAGCGCCGACAAGTGATCTGAACTTGACCGCTAATGGGAGCGCTTCGAGCACAGGATCCGCCGTTTACAACTTCAATGGGAAGCTGGGCACGCTTTCTTCCGGCTCCGTCGATCCTTCCCTTGTGCTTGCCATAAATACGATCGGCTCGAGCGGCGTTAACATCTCCTTCGATGTAATGACCATTCGGAATCCTTACAATGGGACGACGAATACCAGGATCAACGAAGTAGATCTGCAATACCGGGTCTGTTCGTCCCTGCCCTGTGACGGTGCATTCGCCTCGACGAGCGCGTCGCCCGGCATTTATCAAAACAACACAACGTCGCAAACCAACGGGACCAATCCTCAGAATCCCGAAACTAAAATGATCGCTCTACCCACAGCGGTGAATAACCATGCGAACGTTCAGCTGCGTTGGGTTCAACGCGACGTTTCCGGCGGCGGTGCGCGACCGAGTTTCGCCGTCGACAACATTTCCGTGACGGACAGCGTTGGCTGCACACCTCCTGTGATCACACTGGAGCCGGCCGACCAGACGGTCACCTATGGTGCGCCGAGTGTTTCCTTCACATCTAACGCCTCAGGCGATCCCACACCGGCTGTTCAGTGGGAAGTGAATTCGGGCAGCGGATTCGCACCGCTGGCAAACGGCGGCGGCGTGGCCGGCGCGGACACCTCCACGGTGACAATTGCGAACCCGACCGTTGTATTGAGCGACAATGAGTATCGAGCGGTGTTTACTAATGAGTGTGGTGGAACCCAATCCGCAACATCCTCTTCCGCGAGCCTGACGATCGCGCCGCTATTGATCACCATCACTCCCGATCCGGGACAAGCGAAGGGGTATGGTGATGTCGATCCCCCTCTGACGTATGAACCTTCGCCGGCTCTCGTGGGCAGTGACACTTTTAGCGGAATGCTTTCCCGCGACCCAGGCGAAGCTGTCGGTCAGTACATCATTATGCCGGGTACGCTGTCGGCAGGTCCGAATTACATTCTCGATCTCACACCGGCTGCAACGTTCACGATCACCGCGAGAGCCCTTGACGCGAGCATCACCGCCAACGACAGAGAGTATGACGGCACGACTGTAGCCACATTCGGATGCTCGCTCGCAGGAATCGTCGGAACCGATGACGTGAGCTGTGCAGGCGGGATGGCGGCGTTTGCGAGTGATGACGTTGGCGTCCATACGGTCACGGCGACCGGACTCGGCCTTACCGGCGCGGATGCAGGGAACTATAGTCTGCCCGTTACGACTGCAACCGACGACGCAGAGATCTTCGTGAGGTCCATAACGGTCACGGCGGTGGCAAATTCGAGACCCTACGACGGCACGACTGTGTCCTCTGCCCTCCCCGTGGTCACCGCCGGTTCGATCGCCGCCGGTGATGCGGAAAGCTTTTCGCAAAACTTCGACACGAAGCATGTCGGCACCGGGAAAACGATAACGCCGTCCGGCCTTGTCAGCGATGGGAGCGGCGGCAGTAATTACGCGATAACCTTTATCCCGGTGAGCCTAGGATCGATCACAGCAACGCCTATTACGATCACCGCTGTGGCGACAACGAAGGTATTTGACGGGAATACTTCGTCTCCCGGTATTCCAATGGTGTCACCGGCACTTATCGATGGCGACTTGCCGAACTTTATCCAGACGTACGATACGCCGGTCGTCGGAACGGGGAAGACCATCACTCCCTCGGGAACCGCGGACGACGGCAACGGCGGCGCGAATTACTCCTATAGCTTTGTTTCCGTCGATACAGGGGTGATCACAACAGCAGCCACCTACTGCTTCGACGGGTTTCTTTCCCCGATCGGCGGGTCGGTCGAAAGTGGGACCGGCGGTAGCTTTTCCGATCCGGTGAGGGCGTTCAAGCTCAACAGCACGATCCCGATCAAGTTCAGCTTGTTCTCGGGCGGCTGCGGCGGATCTCCGATAGTTACAGGCGTTCACACCCTACAGGTGATCAAGTACGCGGACGCCGTCGACTCAGGACCGGCAATCGACGCCACACCGACCGACGCCGCGACCACCGGGAACCAGTTTCGTCTCGTGGATACCGAATGGCATTACAACCTCGATACGCGAAGAACACCGGGCTTATCGGCCGGAACTTGGTTGGTCAAAGCCACTCTTTTTGACGGGAGTGTAAGGACGGTCTGGATCTCGATCAAGAGGTGATACGAGATCGGTGATATTGATGAGATGCGGATGTCTGAAAAGTCGGCCGTCTGTTGCCGACCGAGACAGCTTCATTGCGTGGGGTAGTTGCGAGCTTTGTGAGCGACACCCCACGAGTTCGGTAGGGACGTCCGACCCTGACGATACTTTTCGTGCTTTGTTTGTGTATTTAGTGTAGTTCGTGGTTAGGATTTACCGGAGATGACCACGAAATCACACGAAGAGGTTGCGAATTCAACATACAAACACAGTAACTGCGCGAACAAGCACGAAGTCGATCCGTCGGGATCGGACATTTCGCCGTTTGAGCCGGACACTTCGCTGTCCTTTTGGAATAGTCCGTGGAATTAACTGGCTGGAAAGCCTGTCCTACTTCTGAGGGCTGGAAAGCCGGTTCGAACTGTTCTACTCTCCAGCGGATTGCGCGCGGCCTCGGCCGACCTGAACCTTTGCAGGCCGCAGAAGTCGGTCACCAAAGCGGTAGCCCCGAGAATATTCCGCCGTCACTTCCCCGTCGCGTTCTGAATCTACCTCCGTCATATCGATCGCTTCGTGCATTTCGGGATCGAACTTCGCTCCGACCGACGGGACGGTCTCGACACCGACACTAAGCAGAGCCTGCTCGAACGAACGCGCGGTTCCTTTGACGCCATCGCGAAGATGGTCGACGGAGGGATCCTGCTCGCTAGCCGCGATGGCAAGATTCAAATTGTCCAGGACAGGAAGCAGCGTTGTTAGAAAATCAAACTGACCCTGCTTAGACCGATCCTCGAGCGTTTTCATCAAGCGGGAGCGCATCTCAGCCGTCTCCTTTTCAAGATTGTTCTTCGCTTCTTCGAATTTCTTTTGTACGCCGACAAGCTTTGCCTCGGCAGCTTCGCGCCGCTCGGTCTCCGCTTTTAACTTGGCCTCGAGTTCCGTTTCGCGCCGCGACTTTTGCGGCACCGCCGGAGGCGGATCCTCTTGTATGTCCTCGCGGATGCCGTCCTCGGTCACGCGACGCTTGTCGTTCACAGGGATCTTTACTTCTTCGTCAACGGCCTTGCCATTGAACGGATCGTTCTGGTTCATCTTCTTTCTTTTAAACATTGCTCTCAGCTAAATAGTAAATGGTGGATCGTGAATAGGAAAGAAATCACGACGCCCTTAGTGCAGCGATTTCTCCGAATCCAACACGCGCCAGCGCTCGATCCCCACTAAGAGCCAACGGCTGACTGTTCAACCACAACCGGTGTAAACTTCATTTCACTACCATCAGCTGAGATCCGAACTGTCTGGCCAGCAGCGATCTCACCCTTAAGCAAACTGACCGCTAACGGGTTCTGGATCAAGGTCTGAATGGCACGCTTCAGCGGACGGGCTCCATAAACCGGATCGTATCCTTCCTTGACCAGCAGATCCTTCGCCGATTCATCCAGTTCGATGGTTACGCCACGATCCTCCAAAGTGCGCCTCAGTCTCTCGAGCTGTACATCGATTATCTGGGCGATCTGTTCGCGGCCTAGCTGCTTGAACACTACTATGTCGTCGATCCGGTTCAGGAATTCAGGCTTGAAATAATCGCGAAGCACTTGTACGACTGCTTCCCGCGCCTGTTTCTCATCGCCCTCAGCCGACTGGATCTCACGCGAACCAAGATTCGACGTCATGATCAAGACCGTGTTCTTGAAATCGACGACGCGGCCTTTCGAGTCGGTCAACCGGCCGTCATCGAGGATCTGCAGCAATACGTTGAAGACGTCTGAATGCGCTTTTTCGATCTCGTCGAAAAGAACGACCGAATACGGGCGTCGGCGGACGGCCTCCGTCAACTGTCCGCCTTCCTCGTAGCCGACGTATCCGGGCGGTGCTCCGATCATTCTGGCGACGGCGTGCTTCTCCATATACTCGGACATATCGAGTCGGACCATCGCACGTTCATCGTCGAAAAGGAACTCTGCCAATGCTCGCGCGGTTTCGGTCTTACCGACACCGGTCGGACCAAGGAAGATGAACGAACCGACGGGACGGTTCGGATCCTGCAACCCGGCGCGTGCCCGACGCACTGCGTTGGCGACCGCCCGCAGTCCTTCGTCCTGCCCGATCACACGGCGGCTCAGATTCTCCTCCATCGAGACGAGCTTCTGCATCTCGCCTTCGAGCATTTTAGAAACCGGGACACCGGTCCATTTCGCTACGACCTCGGCGACGTCCTCTTCATCGACCTCTTCTTTCAAGAAGACTCCATCGGACTGAAGCTCCTGCAGTCGAGCCTGCTCGGAAGCAAGGAGTTTTTCGATCTCAGGGATCCGCCCGTACTGCAGCTCCGCGGCCTTCGCCAGATCGTTTACCTGGCGAGCCTGTTCGAGTTGAAGCTTTGCTTCCTCAAGCTGCTCCTTCGCCGTGCGCATCTTCTCGATCTCGTCCTTTTCGGACTGCCACTTTGCTTTCATCGCCGACGATTTTTCATTCAGGTCGCCGATGCGTCGTTCAATGTCCTCGAGCCGCTCCTTCGACTTCTCGTCCGTTTCACGCGACAGAGCCTGACGCTCGATCTCGAGCTGCAGGATCTCGCGTTCGAGAACGTCGATCTCCTGCGGCAAACTGTCGATCTCGATGCGGATACGCGATGCAGCCTCGTCGATAAGATCGATAGCCTTGTCCGGTAAGAAACGATCGGTAATGTAGCGATTCGAAAGCGTCGCAGCGGCGACGATCGCAGCATCCTTGATGCGGACACCGTGATGTACCTCGTATCTTTCTTTCAATCCGCGCAAGATCGCGATCGTATCTTCTACGGTCGGCTCGCCGATGTAGACCTGCTGAAATCTGCGTTCAAGCGCCTTATCTTTCTCGATATATTTCTGATACTCGTTAAGTGTCGTCGCACCTACCGCCCGAAGTGTTCCGCGTGCGAGAGTCGGCTTTAGCATGTTGGAAGCGTCGATCGCCCCCTCGCTTGCGCCGGCACCGACCAACGTGTGCAGCTCGTCTATGAAGAGAATGATCTGGCCTTCGGCTTTTTCGATCTCTTTCAAAACAGCCTTCAGACGATCTTCGAACTCGCCGCGATACTTCGCACCAGCCAGCATAGCTCCGAGATCGAGCGAAACCAGTCGTTTGTTCTTTAGCGTTTCGGGGACGTCACCCGAAACGATTCGCTGTGCGAGGCCTTCGACGATCGCGGTCTTGCCAACACCGGGCTCACCAATGAGAACGGGGTTATTCTTTGTGCGGCGCGAAAGGATCTGAATCGTTCTGCGGATCTCATCGTCACGCCCGATCACCGGATCGAGCTTTCCTTTTCGAGCCCGTTCGGTAAGATCCTGCGCGTACTTTTCGAGTGCCTGGAAATTCTCCTCGGCATTTTGATCCGTGATCCGGCTCCCGCCGCGCATATCCGTCACGACCTTTTCGAGATCGTCACGGGTGATACCGTTCGAGCGCAGGATACGACCGGCATCGCCATCCTTTTCTGCGGCGATGGCCAGAAGCAGATGCTCGGTCGAGACGTACTCGTCCTCCATCTTCTCAGCTTCTTTTTGTGCTTCCTGGAATACCGTGTTCGTCCTCGTGCTGAAATACTGCTGTCCGCCGGATACCTTCGGAAGCTTAGCTATTGACGCTTGAATCTCGCTGACGACGGGTGCGATGTTCGTTCCTATCTTTCCGAGGATCGGGCGCACGACACCCTCTTTCTGCTCGAACATCGCCGACAGAATATGTTCAGGCTCAACCTGCTGGTTCTGATTCTTCTCGGCAATGCCGATCGCTTCCTGAACGGCCTCCTGGCCGCGGATTGTAAACCTGTCGAATCTCATTTCGTTTATCTTATCCTACCCGTACAGATGCAGTGACGCCGAGATTACTGGGACGTTCCGTCCCATCCCGGCGTCACCAAACAAGTCGAGTTGTTTAGGCCGAAGCCTTCTTACTCTCAGCCTCAATGGTTTTTGGTTCAGTGCCTGAACCTGCTCCGGAGATCTCGATCTTTCGAGCCTTCGTTTCCTCCCGCTTCGGAAGGGTTACACGAAGTATTCCGTTCTCAAAATCTGCGGTTGCACCGTCAGCCGTTACCGTCTGGGGCAGTGTGAACGAACGATTGAACGCTCCGTACGAACGCTCGACACGGTGGTAATTATCACCCTCCGTCTTTTTCTCGAACTTTCTTTCGCCCCTTAGGGTGAGCACGTTATTTTCAACCGAGATCTCAAAATCTTCGCGGCGCATACCCGGAAGCTCGGCCTCGAGGAACAATCGGTCCTTGTCCTCATAGATATCTACGCTCGGCGCCCACGCTCCGTGGGTCATGTCCTCGCGGCTGAAGCTTCCCGGCACTGCACCGGCAAAAAGCCGCGTCATTTCATCCTGCAAGCTTCTTAATTCTCTGAATGGGTCGTACTTAACTACGTTCATGTTCATATCCTCCAAGAAAAACTAGTTGATTTAGACTCATGATCTTTAGTTAGTCCGTAATCATAATAAAATCTGAGTCCAATGTTGTCAACCCCTCGGAGAAACAATTTTTGTGTGGTTGGAGAGATAGAGAGGGATGACATAAATCGCTTTTGTCGGTATATTTACCAAGCACAAGCTTCCTCTACCGGACGTCGTCACACTCGCACTGGTGCCGCGTCATCGCAAGTTTTACGCATGAAGATTCTGCGGGAAATCGTCTGGCCGCTTATCGCTGTCCTTGCCGCGTTCGTGGTCGGCGGCATCATCGTTCTGCTTATCGGCGACAATCCATTTGTTGCCTTCTACCACATGATCGCCAACTCGTTCGGTTCCTTGAACGACGTCGGCTACACGCTCTTTCTGGCGACCCCCCTGATATTTACGGGTCTAGCGGTTGCGGTGGCGTTCCGATGCGGCTTGCTGAATATCGGCGCTGAAGGCCAACTCTACGTGGCGGCATTCGCGACGGCCTGGTTTGGGATCAAGTTCGGCGGCACGGTAGTAGACATCTTCGGCAAGCAGGAAGATTGGTCGTGGACAACGCTGCCACCGGTTCTCTTGGTTCCGCTGTGTATTCTTGTAGCCATTTTGGCGGGCGCGATGTGGGGTGCGATCCCCGGATTCCTCAAAGCCCGGTTCGGGTCGCATGAGGTTATCAACACGATCATGTTGAACTTCATCGCGGTCGCAATTGTCAGTTATTTCACTCAGTACTACTACAAGATCCCGGGCGACCCGATCATGCAGACCGCTGAGATCGGCCCGAACGCGCACATTCCGCGGATAAGCCAGTACATCCCGGGAATGCCGGACTTTGTTCCGCTCAGTGTGGCATTTCTGATCGCGGTGCTGATGTGCGTGCTGGTGTACGTGTTTCTTTGGAAAACAAAGTGGGGTTACGAGCTTCGTGCGGTAGGTGAGAACCCGTCCGCGGCTGAGTACGGCGGCATCTCTCCGAAGAAGCAGATCATTATCGCCATGACGATCTCGGGCGGACTGGCCGGGATGGTCGCAATTGGTGAGGTTCTCGGCGACCGCTACCGTTACTATCACGATTTTTCGGACGGCTGGGGTTTTCTCGGGATCGCGGTGGCGCTGCTCGGCCGCAACCATCCGCTCGGGATCTTTATCGCTGCGATCTTCTTCGCAGTCCTGAAGCGTGGGCAGATCTTTGTGGATATCGAAACAAGGTTTGTTTCTAAAGACCTTGTCGAAGTGCTTCAGGCGATAATCATCATCTTCGTGGCTTCACTACAGAGGTTTTCGAGAAAATAATGAGCGACGTTCTTACACCGACATTTCTTCTCATCCTGCTTTTCTCGACGATCCGAACGGCGACGCCTTTGATCTTTGCTGCTTTAGGAGGATTGTTCTCGGAACGTGCCGGTGTGATCAACATAGCTCTCGAAGGATTGATGCTCGCCGGTGCGTTTACGGCAGCGGTCGTGACTTACGAACTGCAGGATCCTTACATCGGTTTTCTGTGCGGGATGATCGCTGGCGCGGCGCTGGCTTTGGTTTACGCGATCGCGGTGATCAAGTTCGAAGCCGACCAGGTTGTTACCGGATTCGCGGTGAGTTTGCTTATGATCGGCTTGCCGTCTGTCATCAGTGCGGCCATCTACGATTCGGCGGGATCGACGGAGCAGATCGGAAAAGAGTTTTTGCTGCCTGAGCTTGGAAATCGACTCAACGTCGCATCGATACTCGCATTCCTGCTCGTGCCAGTCTGCTGGTACGTCGTTTACAAAACGCCGTTCGGTCTGCGTTTGCGGGCTGCCGGGGAGAATCCCGCGGCGGCCGATGCGGCAGGCGTGAACGTGATCAGACTGCGGTACATTGCGGTCGTATTATCCGGTGTGCTGGCCGCAGCGGGCGGTGCTTATCTTTCGATAGGACAAAGCTCGCTGTTTACGAAGGCAATGACCGCCGGTCGCGGTTATATTGCCCTTGCGGCTCTGATACTGGCCAAATGGAAACCGGTACCTGTGCTTTTTGCATGTCTGTTCTTTGGGTTTACCGAGGCGTTGTCGATCCAGATGCAGGGCGTGGTCAAGCTTCCGTCGGGCGAGGACATTCCGGTCCAGTTCGTCCAGATGATCCCCTACGTGCTTACCATCATTGTTCTCGCAGGGTTCATCGGGCTTTCGCGCGCACCGAAGGCGTTGGGAATCCCGTACAGGAAAGAAAGTTAGGTCGTTCGTGTTTTGCCTGTGTTCCGCAGACTGTTCTCCGGAGGAGCGCGGAATTGGCGTAAAGACACAGAGATCCGCGAACGATGCTGGTGCGTCGCTCTCCGTTATTATGAGTTACGAGCGGGCCGCTGAGACGGCCGAATTTATCAAAGTGAGGTGCGCTAAGCCGATAAAGACTGCACTTGTTCTCGGCAGCGGTCTCGGCGCTTTCGCGGACGAGGTCACAAATGCTGTGGTGATACCCTACGAGGAGATTCCGCATTTCGCCCGGTCGACGGTCGCGGGGCACGCTGGACGTCTCGTGCTCGGTGATGTCGCAGGCGTGCCGGTCGCGGTTCAGCAGGGACGTTTTCACTACTACGAAGGTTACTCGATGGATGAGGTCACGTTTCCGATACGGGCGTTTGGATCAATGGGAATCGAGAACGTGATTCTGACAAACGCTGCCGGAAGTCTCAGTACGGAGATGACACCGGGCAGCCTTATGCTCATCAGCGATCACATAAATTGCATGGGTGACAACCCTCTTCGCGGTCCTAACGACGAACGCTTCGGCCCGCGCTTTCCCGATATGACCTACGTGTACGATCGCGATCTGCAGGAGGTGGTCGTAACTGCTGCGGAGGCAATATCGAGAGAACGAGCCGAACGAGGAATTGATCCGGAAAAGAGAGATTTCCTTCACCGCGGTGTCTACTGCGGCCTGTCGGGGCCCACGTATGAGACCCCTGCGGAGATCCACATGTATCGACTGCTTGGAGCCGATGCGTTGGGAATGTCGACCGTCCCCGAAGCGATCGTAGCCCGCCACCAGCAGATGCGCGTTGTCGGTATATCGTGCATTACGAATTTCGGGGCGGGAATGACTGACGAGACGATAGACCACGATCACGTCATGGAGACCGGGGTCGCGGCTGCGGATATTTTCAAAGAGCTTGTTAGGCGGTTAGTGTCTCAAATCGGACAATTATGATAATCGGTATTTGCGGCGGGACGGGTTCGGGGAAGACGACGATCGCGAAGGCGATCGTAGACTCCGTCGGCGCGGAACGTGTGGTCCTCGTCGAGCAGGATTCGTACTATCGAAACCTTTCGGACATGCCGCTTGACGAACGCCATCAGGCCAACTTCGATCACCCGGATTCTATCGACAGCGACATGCTGGTCAATCATCTTATCCGCCTCAAACAGGGACTAGCGGTCGAGATGCCGCTTTACGACTTTGTAACGCATACAAGAAGCGACGAGATCGAGGTGATCAAGCCGAAGCCGGTCGTGATCGTTGAGGGAATCTTGATCTTTGCCGAACCGCGCGTACTCGACCTGCTCGACGTCCGTGTGTTCGTCGATACCCCAGACGACGTCCGCCTGATGAGGCGACTCCGGCGTGACATTACCGAACGCGGCCGGACATTCGACCGCACACTGGAACAATACGAACGCACGATCCGACCGATGCATTTCGAATTCGTCGAGCCTTCAAAGCGTCATGCCGACATCATAATTCCTGAAGGCTCGAATACCGGTGTGACCGTAGAATTTTTGTGCAGCATGGTGAGAGAGAAACTTAGCAGCGAACAGCAGATCGCTGGTGACGGTCAATTACAAAATTAAGGGATTAATAACTACAAAATTACGTGGCGAGAACATTCGCAATCCTTTTTTAAGCATCAGATGTTTTTGCCGGTAATTATTAATGACGTATTGGTAAATTTCGTAATGAGGTTTGAGGAAGCACGCTAGTGGAAATTGCAAAGGGAGTAATGGAGCGTAGTGATCGTGAGCTAATAGAGGCTGCGATGGAAGTTCGCGAGAACGCGTATGCACCGTTTTCGGAGTTTCGCGTCGGAGCGGCGCTCGAAACGGACGACGGTGAAGTGATCACGGGGTGTAACGTCGAGTCGGCAAGCTACGGCTTGACGGTCTGCGCCGAACGCGTCGCGATCTGGAAAGCGATCTCGCAGGGGAAGCGCAAGATCAAACACATTGCGGTAGTCGCGGATACCGAGGAGCTGACCCCGCCGTGCGGCGTGTGCCGGCAGATCATATGGGAGTTCGGCGGCGACATCCCGGTCATACTTGCGAATCTGAAAGGTAAGACCGAAGTCTTGCAAATGAAAGATCTGTTGCCCCGTGCGTTTGATACGAAGTTTCTTAAGTAAGCGACGGCAGGTCAGTCACCCGCGCCAGCGAGTGGTCGGGAATCAGGAAAACAACACGGTAATTGTGGCTCCCGGCGCTGCACAACCCGATCACACAGTTGGTACTGAGCGAGCTTCCTGCGATGACGCCCGCGGTGCTGAGTAAAACCATGAAGTTAAAAAAATTACTATCGGCCGTTCTAGTTTTATTTGTTCTCGCAATCCCGTCTCTGTCTCAGGGGCGGACAGGGTCGGGCCGGGTAAGGGCTAACTCAGACCTAATAATCGCTGGCGGAACCGTGGTGACGATGGATAAGGACCGTCGTGTCATCGAGAATGGTGCCGTTGCGATACGCGGGGATAAGATCATCGCCGTCGGAGCACGGGCGACTCTCGCCCGACGATATCCCGCCGCACAGACGATCATCGCGACGGGCAAGGTGATCATACCCGGCCTCATAAATACACACACGCACGTACCGATGTCACTCTTCCGCGGTATCGCGGACGATCTGGATCTGAAC
>DASUSJ010000254.1:0-17589 GCA_036375155.1 Pyrinomonadaceae bacterium | reverse complement strand
GCGGATGTAGGTCAGTTCTCGGTCGAAGAGGTGGACATTATCGAGCCTGGGGCCAACTACGGATGGCGGGTATTCGAGGGAACGTCGTGTACGGGGTTGGATCCAAGCCTCTGTATTCCCGGGAACTACACCGCCCCTGTTCTCGAATACAGCAGCGCGTCGCCATCATCAAGATGTTCCATAACCGGTGGATATCGCTATCGAGGTCTTCAACGTTCGTTCCCGGAAACCTCTTACATCTTCAGTGATTTCTGTACGGCGGAGATAATGCGAACGGACCTCAACGGACCTCTGCAAGTTCTGTTGGATCCTCCGGGAAACATCATCTCCTTCGGTCAGGACGAGAACAAGGAACTCTACGCGTGTTTTGGAAGCAGTATAAGCCGGATCACCCGTGCAAAGGCTTCGGCGGATTTTGACGGAGACCTGCGCACGGACATCTCAGTCTTCAGACCCTCGACCGGAACATGGTACGTAGCGAATAGTTCAAACAATTCAATTCGAATACAAAGGTTCGGAAATGGCGGGGACATTCCCTCTGTCGACGATTTTGACGGCGATAATATCAGCGACATCGGTGTGTTTCGCCCCTCCACCGGTCAAGGGTTCTACTTCGGGAGTGCGACCAACTTTGTTACGAGCTATCAATTCGGTGTCGGCGACATTCCCGCGGCCGCGGATTATGATGGTGACGGAAAAGCGGATCCAACCTCGTTTCGGCCGTCCGACGGCACGTGGCGCATTCTAAGTTCTATTGGGGGCGCGGTTGTCCAGCTGCAGTTCGGCCTGAATGGAGATGTACCGGTTCCCGGCGATTACGATGGCGATGGAATAGGCGACGTCGCGGTCTGGCGCCCGAGCACCGGCGTCTGGTACTCCATCAACAGTGATGGCGGACAATGGCAGGAGCGGGTGTTCGGATTAAACGGAGATATCCCGGCCCAGGGCGATTATGATAACGACGGTAAGACCGACATTGCCGTCTTTCGGCCTTCGGACGGAACCTGGTATATCATGCGCAGCTTGACGGGCGCGGTCCAGATCTCGCGTTGGGGAACGGACGGGGATGTGCCGTCAGTTGGCGATTACGACGGTGATGGACTCGACGATCTTGCCGTATTCCGCCCTTCCACCGGGGTCTGGTATATATTGAACAGTTCTAACGGGACTGCGGCGATCGGGCAGTTCGGGCTGAGTGAGGATCTCGCAGCTCCGAAGTACGACGCTCCGTAGATCGCAGTCAGCGAATTCATGCGGCGCGTGCGATCGTCAGGACGTTGACGGTCGCGGCGCCGTTTTTCTTTAAGACTTTCGCACACATGGATGCGGTTTCACCCGAGGTAAACACATCATCGATGAGTAGGATCGAACGCCCCTTGATGAGCTTTGGCCGGACGACCTCAAAAGCATTCTTTACCGTCATCGCCCGGGCTTTCTTATCCATTCCGGCGCGGTGCATCGGAGTGTGAACCTTTCGGACAAGACTGTTACCGTCGATCCGTAGCCCGCTTACCCTGGCCAAGCTTCTCGCTACTACTTCGGCTTGATTGAACCCGCGTTCCTGCCGGCGTTTCCGCGATAGGGGAATCGGAATTATTAGCGTCGATTCATCGGTGGGGACACGCATAAGCGCTTCGTCGAGGA
Source organism: Pyrinomonadaceae bacterium (assembly GCA_036375155.1). GTDB lineage: Bacteria > Acidobacteriota > Blastocatellia > Pyrinomonadales > Pyrinomonadaceae > OLB17. The sequence goes on along the minus strand of DASUSJ010000254.1, from coordinate 15,945 downwards.
GACGTCTCACCCTTTTCGCGATATACGGTGAACGCTTTAGACGGATGATCGATGCAGACAACGCGTGCTCATAAATTCCCACGGCGAGCGCTCGGTCGAAATGCAAATCGTCGCACTTCCTACAGAGGGCTGTAGAGGCCGAGGAACCGCTATGAAACAAAAACGCCCCGCATTTGGTGCAGAGCGTTTCGCTTCCGTTGAATATTCGTGTTTCCGTCCAGCAGTCTGAACAGGCTACTCCGTCACTATGTGATTCGACAAGGCCGCCACACGCGGTGCAATCCTGCGGATAGATGATCGACAGGACCGACTGGGAGAGAGTGTCTAACATTACTCGTCGTCCAGCAAACCTTGTTCGACCAGCTCCTGGCAGTCCAGGCAGTAGCGCGCCCACGGAATCGCGGCCAATCGTTTTTGGTTGATAGACTTTTCGCAGTTCTGACAGAGCCCGTACTCGTCGTCCTCGACGCGAAGCAAAGCCTCATCGACTAGTGCAAGCTGACGGCTCTCATTCTCCGAGACTGCGAGCATTACATTCTTTGAATAATTCCTTACGGCAAGATCGACCGGGTCCGGAGTCTCCGAATCGTCGATCGAGAGATCATTACCCTTTAGCTTTTCAATCAACAGCTCTCGTTCGTTCAAGAGTCTTTCTTTAATCTTTTTCAAGTTAGCAGCGGTCATTTTTGATACGGAAACCCCTTAATAATTGTGTATGCCCGATAAAGTTGCTCCACCAGGATCACACGAGCCATCTCGTGGGTAAACGTGAGAAGCGACAAGGATAAACTAATATCGGCTGTTTCGGCAACTCTCCGGGATACTCCACCCGCCCCACCTATCACGAACGAGACTTGTTTCAGTGCCCGGTGCTGCCAGCCTTCGATCATCGCCGCCAAACCCTGGGACGAGATCGCCTCGCCGCCTGGATCAAGCAAAACGACGAAGGTCTTTTGATTCAGTGCCGCAACAATTCGTTCGCCTTCAATATCAGGTCCTTCGTGAGCGGCGGAATCTTTTATTTCAGCAATTTCGCACTTTACGAAATGCGAAAGACGCTGCAGATATTCTTCCTGCAGCGCCTTCAGATTTCTGTCTTTCGTCTTACCGATCCAGACAAAGCGGAATTTCATCTTGAATCAAAAAGATGCTGGTAGCTCGACTCGGCGAGCGTCGCGCCAGAGGCGTTCGAGATCGTAGAATTCGCGGGCGTCCTTATCGAATAGATGAATAACAAAGTCTCCGTAATCGAGCAGCACCCACTCGGCCTTTCCATACCCCTCAACCCGGATCGGCCGACGTCGGTATTCCTTCTTGAGTTGTTCGGTTATCTCGTCCGCGATCGCCTGGACCTGTCTCTGGTTGGTACCGCTGGCGATGAAGAAAAACTCGGTGAAGCTGGCGATCTCGCGAAGATCGAGCCCGACCATATTTACTGCTTTCTTTTCATCGGCACACCGGATCGCATGTTGGAGCTCGGGATCAAGCTGATCGAATTGCGTCCGAGCCTGCGAAATATCTACCTTTACGGTTTCGCGGTGCAAGGACTTCTCTTGTAGTTCTTCCATTACTTATAAAGTTCGTATTTTTCGATGTATTTTGCAACTTCTGGCGGAACATCATCTCTTTGATCAAGCTTATCGTCGACGCGGACATCCTCGCGTATCCCGCTTGCTGAGACATCACACTTCACCGCATCGGTCACATAGATTCGAAACTTGCCGTCGCCCGCGGCTGGTCGCTCGGCGGCCATTTGACGGAGATCGACTATTCGGTTCTGGATAGCAGCGGTAACGTGATCGAATCCTAAGGGGTAGCCGGGACGCGTAACAACGATGTGATTAGTCATCGTGAGAACATTCTCCCACTCCCGCCAAGTTGTAATGTCGTTCCAGGAATCTGCTCCCATCACGAAAAACAGTTCCGTTCCGGGATAAAGACGAATTATCTCCGGCAGTGTCTCGACGGTATATCGTTTCTTGGAATGGTCGAGCTCGAGTGTCGACACAAGCATATTGGGTTCACCGGCGGTCGCAAGCGAAAGCATCGCGAACCGGTGGTAGGCGGATGTTGGGCGGTTTTCGGCCTTGTGCGGGGCGTGATAAGCCGGCAGGAAAATGAACTTGTCGAGCGAGAAAAGATCCAACAGCCTTTCTGCAACGGTGATGTGCCCGCAGTGCACCGGATCAAAAGTTCCGCCGTAGAACGCAATTCGCTTCATGATCTAAGCTCGGCCTGATCCGCCAGACTCCCTTCACCTCTTTCCAAATGTCTGGAAACCGCTCGTACGAGCTCACGGACGCCAACATTTGCGACCGCCGAAATCTCAAAGAAAGGTTTCCGATCGGCGTTGGCCCGGACCTTCAGATCATCACGGCGTTTTGGGTCGTCGAGGGCATCGATCTTCGTTGCGACGACGATCTGGGGCCGTTTCGCAAGATCGTCGTTATAGCTAGCAAGCTCGCGATTGATTATCTCGTAGTCCTCGACCGGATCACGGCCGGAAGCGGAAGAAACGTCGACCAGATGCAAGATCAGCTTTGTCCTCTCGACATGCCTGAGAAAACGATCTCCCAACCCCGCCCCGGACGACGCACCTTCGATAAGTCCCGGAATATCGGCAACAACGAACGTTTTAAAGTCGCCCATATCGACAACACCGAGGTTCGGTTCAAGGGTAGTAAAAGGGTAATCCGCGATCTTCGGTTTCGCTGCTGAGATGACGCTGATCAATGTCGACTTTCCCGCGTTTGGAAAACCCACCAACCCGACATCAGCGATCAGCTTCAGTTCGAGTTGCAGCTCTTTTTCCTCGCCAGGCCGACCGGTGTAGTGAAATTTCGGGGCACGTCGGGTTGGCGTTGCGAAATGGGCATTCCCCCATCCACCTTTGCCACCTTTTGCCGCCAGGTATCGCTGGCCCGGTTCTGTGAAGTCGAAAACAAGTTCGTTGGTATCAGCGTTGAAGACCTGAGTACCCACCGGAACCTTGACGGTGATGGATTCCCCATCTTTACCCGAGCGGTTCGACCCCTCGCCGTGGTGACCTCGCTCCGCCTTGTGTTCCGGGTTATAACGGAGATGGAGCAGAGTGTTTAGCCCTTCGTCGGACTCTAACCAGACATCTCCGCCGACACCTCCGTCGCCGCCTGAGGGCCCGCCCCGTGGGACAAACTTCTCCCTTCGGAACGCGGTGACTCCGTTGCCGCCATCTCCCGCTTTCACTCTGATCTTAGCCCGGTCAATAAACATGCTGGATTTTCGATTTTAGATTCTGGAGTTTCGATTAGCAACGAGGGGACCGCGCAAAACAAAAGCGTCAACTTGATTGCTCAAATCGACGCTCTTGATTCCTTAGCGGACGCCGAAGCGTCCTTAAAGGTTTTGCGATTCCAGCATGCACACACTCGAATCGCGGTTTTTATATCCCGAAGTCGCTCTGCGGGGAGCCATCTCCGGTCAGCACCCAAATTGTTTTCACAAATTGCTGCACTCGATGGTGCATGGTGCCATTAGGTTTTTGTTGTGGTGGCTTTTCCTCCACCGCCGGTTACGTGCCCGGCAACGAGGCTCAAGTCCGAAGACTTGAGCGACTTCGCACCCGATCGGCTGATCATTTCCGATGGGCGTTACTCGTTTTTATCCGAGTAACTGGAAAAGTCTTTCGACTCTTCCCGCAAGCCTTTCGGCTTCGACCCTGGCGTTCTTGAGTAGCGGCATTCCGCTCCTGCTACTCTCAAACGGTGCGTCACCGCGATCCGTTCCACCTCCAGGTGCCGGTCAAAACGCCCGTAAGCAATTTCGACTGTGTAAGCCATGATACGCGACGAAATTTTTGTGTCAAGCACAAAATACTTTAGCTTTTCTCCTTATTTTATCGGGCTCTTGTGGAAAGTTTGTGGAAAAGCTCAGCTGCTTTACTGTGGAAATTTTGTGGAAAACTGAACAACTCTTTTTGTGGTTTGAAGTTGTTTGGGCGAGAACTTGGAAGACGGAGTTTCGAGGTGTGAGCTTGGCTAATTTATGAGATGGAAAGGTAGTAAATTTATTCTCTTTGCCACTCAAAACAAACTCAAACTCGACTCGTTTAAAAGCAAAAATGCGCACATCATTCGATGTGCGCATAAAGTTCCAATAAAAGCTACTAGACGCTTTTCATCTCGAGCTCGGGCGATCCCTCAGCATACACACTGATGAACTTACCTTTCTGCCCCTTGTTTTCGAATTTAACGAAGCCCTCGATCAGCGCGAACAGCGTATCGTCTTTACCCCGGCCAACGTTATTTCCCGGCTTCCACTTCGTGCCCCGCTGACGGGCTAGAATATTTCCACCCAGAACGTGTTCACCGCCGAACTTCTTAAGTCCGAGGCGCTGAGCATTCGAATCGCGACCATTCCTCGATGAACCTACACCTTTCTTATGTGCCATATCTTACTTTCGGTCGAAGCGCCTGACGCTCCGGACTATATTTTTTCGATCTTAATCTCAGTATAACCCTGCCGGTGACCCTGCTTCCGCTTGTACTGCTTTCTGCGCTTTTTCTTGAATACGATCACCTTCTCACCTCGGCCATGACCTATTACAGTAGCTTTTACAGTCGCATCGCCGCCGATCTTGGCGTCCTTCCCGCCGCCAAGGACTAGCGCCGGAATGTCCACCTTCGATCCTTCTTTCCCATCGATGCTCGGAATGCGAAGCGTCTGGCCGTCTTCAACCGGAAACTGCTTACCACCGGTTTTTATAATTGCGTAGCTCATTTTTGTATCTCCCGCGGTCTAGGCGAACGTATCGCTGCATAGCCGAAAAGCTGAAATTATACGGAATACATTGGTGCAGGTCAACCCGGACGCCCGGTCAAAAAGGCTCGCTGGACAGCCGTGATATTATTGAATCGACTTAGCAAAACACAACGCGAGGGAGGAGACTCATGGATATCTTCGATGACGATTCCGCCAGGCATGTAACCCGGACCAGCGTTCTCCACGGCGCCGATTGGTTCTTCTGGCTCGCCATACTCTCCATTATCAATTCGTTGATAGTTTACTTTTATAACACGCCCAACACACCGGTCGCACTTGGCCTGACCCAGTGGCTCGATGGTACGCATGGGGGGCTTGGGGCTTCGATGACTGCGGGCTGGCTGGTGATTAATATCCTGATCGCGGGTGTGCTGGCTATGTTCGGACTGATGGCTCGGAGGGGGAGCGACCTCGCTTTTGTGGTCGGCATTTTCCTTTATGTCATCGACGCCTTTCTGATTCTAGGGCTGCGCGACTTCTGGGGATTCGGCATTCACCTGATTGGTCTGTTCTTCCTTTTCAAAGGCCTGCTGGCGAGCCGTCACATTCGTGAGAACGCCATTTCGATATAGATCGCCGATCAAGCAGAGTCGGGGTCGCGTACGGCGGCGATGAACGGTAAATTGCGGTAGCGCCCCGCTGCGTCCAGTCCGTACCCGACCAAGAACCTATTCGGAACGACAAATCCTGTGTAATCGATCTTAAGCTCGGTCTTGATCCTGGGTTCGGGTTTGTCCAGGAAACTAGCGAGTTTTATCGATCTCGCGCCCCGCGAGCCCAATATTTCGAGCAACCTTGACAGTGTCAGGCCGGTATCGACAATGTCCTCAACGACGATCACGTCTTTTCCACGTATCGGATTGCTAAGGTCCTTGAGTATCTCGACGTCACCGGTAGAGATCGTTCCGTCTTTATAGCTTGACACCGCCATAAAATCGATTGTCAGTTGTAGATCGACCGCTCTCATCAGGTCAGCAAGAAAGACGCAAGATCCTTTCAAGACACCGACGAGCACAAGATCACCATCGCGATAATCGGCTGTGATCTGGTTCCCGATCTCTCTAATGCGTTCCTTTATCTGTTGCTCCGTGTACAAAACCTCAAGGTTCGGATTTGTGAACTCGGTAGTCCCGATCTTCGCGGATTCAGCTGACATATTGTTTGGAATTGACGGAGAAGTTTTAGAAATACTATTCAAACAATCTATAATTTACAAGCGGCCGACCGGTCTTCAACCGACCTAAAACTATGTCGTCAGAATCAGCAACAACCCGGGACCGAGTGCGTGCCCTAGTAAAGGAGATCCTCGACTCAGTACCTGCCGCCGCGGAACCTGCTTCGGCTGACAAAGCTCCCGAGCACCTTGTCGTAAATTCCCTTCGGGAAAAGACCGAAAGAGACTATGACCGCGACGAATCCGCGAAAGAATTGATCACCGAGGACGATCTCCGAGGGTTAGAGTCGGGTGACCGCGTGCGTATATCAGAAACCGCGAAATTTACGCCACTCGCAAGTGATATTGTTTCGGAAAAGGGAATCGAACTAATTCGCAAAAAGGCTCGGGTTGACGGACTGAAGGTAAGGTCGGTTGCGATCGCGTCCGACCATGGTGGCTTCGAGATGAAAGAAGAGCTGAAGACGTTTCTTCGCCAGCTCGGCTTGCAGGTTCGCGACTTCGGCACGAATTCAAAAGACGCGGTGGACTATCCCGATTTTGCACATGCGGCGGCACGGGCCGTGGCGGCGGGACATGTAGATATTGGTGTTGTCATTGATGGTGCCGGAATCGGGAGTGCTATGGCGGCGAATAAGGTTTCCGGTGTGCGGGCGGCGGCGTGTTATTCAGCGGCGCTGGCGCGCAATTCCCGTGAGCATAATGGTGCCAACCTGTTGACGGTCGGGAGCGGCCAGAACTCCCTGGCTGAAGTTAAGGACATTGTTCGAGCATTTATTACAACTGAGATCAGCGAAGATCGTCATAAAAGGCGGGTCGGCAAGATCGACGCTATCGAACGGGAATATAAAAGGTGATACCATCCGGCCGGCGCGGCTTGTATGAATAGAAACGGAAACTACGAAAGGCTTGTCGAGCAGATCACCGATCTCGTACTTTCGAAGATCGGTGGTGACGACTATTGCCCTACCTTCTGCACCGCCGATGTCCAGCGGATCGTTGACGCCGGCGCCGAGCGGATCGGTATTGTGCTGGGCGAGACCGCCACGGCGCATGATTGGGCGAGCCTCATCGACCATACGCTTCTCAAGCCAGAAACAAGCGAGTCGGACATTAAGCGACTTTGCGACGAGGCTGCGCAGTTCGGCTTTGCTTCTGTTTGCGTGAACCCGAGTTGGGTGAAGCGGGCGGCGGAATTTCTCCGGGGCACGGGTGTGCCCGTCTGCACCGTCATCGGCTTCCCGCTGGGAGCTACTCTTCCGGACGTGAAGGCATACGAAGCCCGGCGTGCGATCTTCAATGGCGCACGTGAGGTCGATATGGTAATCAACATCGGGGCGCTGAAATCGGGCGACGATTGCGCGGTCGAAGACGACATTCGTGCAGTGACCGAAGCAGCGCACGAGAACGCCGTGTTGTGCAAGGTAATAATTGAAACTGCGTTGCTATCAGACGAGGAAAAGGTACGTGCGTGTCTCGCCGCGAAAAATGCCGGAGCCGACTTCGTGAAGACCTCGACCGGGTTTTCGAAGGGTGGAGCCACGGTCGATGATATTGCGCTCATGCGCCGAACAGTCGGCGACGCCTTGGGTGTCAAAGCATCCGGAGGCGTAAAGGGAATCGAGGATGCGCGGGCGATGTTTGAAGCCGGAGCTACCCGCATCGGAGCTTCGGTCGGAGTGAAGATAGCACAGGAGGCTGAGGGCGTTGAGTCAGCCCCGTCCGCGGCTGCATACTAAAAGCACCTGCGATCCTGCAGGTGCTTTCCCAAATCGCTTGAAGTCGAAATCCTATCGCGTGGGCTTGAGTGTAAAGTTGTAGATGATCACTCCTTTTGCCTTTATCGGCCGGTTGTTATAGGTCGCCGGCTTGAAGCGCGACCGTCGTGCAGCATCCTCGGCCATTCCGCGAAGCATCTGATGGCCCGACGTCGCTTTTGCGGAGACAACCTCGCCTTCGGTGTCCAGTTCCACCTCGACCGACACCCTGCCCTCGATGTTCGCTCTTTGCGCGACTATCGAGTACGTGGGCGTTACCATTTTCGTGGCGTTGGCGCCTGTAAGCGTGCCAAGCGAAACAAACTCCGGCGGAGTGTTTCGCAAAGCCTCTGCCGCCGCTGCTGCTGCCTGTGCATCCTGGAGGCGTTTTAGATTTGCTTTTGCTACCTCATTGCTCGGATCGAGATCCACGGCTTTCTGAAAATCGACCATTGCTTTATTCGCGTCGCCGAGTTTTTCATGCGAAATACCTCGGTTTAGGAAGGCTACCGAATCCTTGGGATTCAGCTCGAGAGCCTTATCGAAATCCTTCACCGAAAGATCATATGATCTTAGGTTGTAATGCGTTTTTCCCCGGTTCAAGTAGGCCGCCGCGTTATCGGATTTCATCTCGAGAGATTTCGTGTAGTCGGCGAGGGCCAGGGTGAATTCGCCCTTGCCCGCGTTCTGATCGGCCCTTGTCTGGTAGAAGCTGAAGTCGGGCGGCGTTGGGCTCGGGATCGGAGTAGGGGTGGCCTTGGCCACAACGGGCGCGGGTACGTGCTTCGGAGCCGACTTTTGACGGATCGCCTCGATCAAGGTCGGCGATGCTCCGGTCGTTTCTAGTTCTTTTTCGATCTCCGGGGATATCACAAATGTTACGCCCCGTTGACGGACTGCCTCTGTCAGGATCGTATTTCTTTCCTGTAGCGTAACTTTTTTGGAGCGAAGCCCGATCAAAAGATCCGCGAGGCTCAGCTGCGGCGATTGAGCTTGGAGAAAGCTAGTTAGAACAAGCGTCGCAGAGACAGCGAGAAGAAGGGCTCTTGCACGGGAAGGTCTCATAAGGGGGGTATTTGCGCGTTTCATATCGTTTTTCAGGATCGAAGGCAGGAATTAGTTGTCGTTGATCAGATCATCGACCGTCACCGACTTTTTCTTCTCGGCCGCCGATTTTTCCGTTTTCTTAGGCTTTGCCACCGGCGCAGCTTTGGGGGCGGCCGACGGCTGTTCGGTTTCGGAAGGATTAGCGGAAGAAACAGTTTCCGGTTCGCTCTGGCCGGACACGATCGCATCTACTGACGGCGAGGGCTCGGGTTGCGGCGGCTCTATTGCTTGAACGGGCTGAACAACAGGTTGCGGCCTCGGAGTCTCGGAAGACCCCGACATTGCGAACCAGCCCCCGATCGAAATTACAATTACCGTACCGATCGCGGCGGCCACCAGCGAGAAGCGTGATTTCGTCGGTGTTGAGAATATATCGACATCAAAATCAGATTCGACGTTCCCGGGGTTTGCCGACGTATCATGACCGATCTCTTCCGAATCATCGACAACAACCTCGGCGTTCGGTCGAGCGTTTGCCGTGGGTAGGGAGGCAGCTGCTTCGGCTCTTTCGAGCTCTTCGAGTACCGCGGCCAGTTCGTCCTCGTCGACTACCGCTGCGTTATCGCGATAAGCGACGACCTCCGCCGCAACCGGAATTTCCAAGAGGTTATCATCCGGAACTCTGACCGAGTTGGTAGCTCCTCCGGCATGTTCCTTTTCGAGACGTTCAGCCTCAGCTTTTTCTCTCTGCAGACGTTCGGCCTCAGCTTTTTCGCTCTGCTGTCTCTGAGCGTCAGCTTCTACTTTGCGTTGTCGTTCGGCCTCCGCTTCGACTGCAAGGCGTTCGGTTTCTAATCTCTGTTTCTCGGCTTCACGAAGTTGTTTCTGAAGATTCTCTTGTTGCTCCAGACCTTCTGCTCCTGCCTGAGTGCCGACTCTCTTCTCTTCGCCAGCCTGTTCTATGACCGCGGCCGCATTCTCCCGTTCGAGACCTTCCTGGCGTTCGCGTTCCGAGACCCGCTCGATCGCGGTCTGCAGGACCTGGCGCATTATGAAAGCAGAGTCGTACCGGTTCTCCCGCTTGATCTCCAGCGCCTTCATGAGGACGTCCGAGATCTCGGGCGGTATCGACGCGTTCTCTTTCGTCGGCTCGCGGAGCGGATCGAGCTTGCCCTCGAGCATTTCGATCGAGCGCTCCAGCGGATCAATAGGCTCGACGCCCGTGATAAGAAAATAAAGGGTTGCGCCCAGCGAGTAGATATCGCTTCGAGCATCGGCAGGCTCTTTCAAAATGCGCTCAGAACGGTCGTCATAGCTGTTCGTGATTACCTTCTGTGATGCTGCGTCAAGCCCTGGCCAGATCTTCTCCATCGGTGAGTAGCGGAGATCACCTTCGTCGGTTGGCGAGATCATATCCGGCCCCAGTCTTCCTTCGAGGCTGACGCCGACTAGTTTCACCTTACCAGACGGTGCCAATTTGAGATTTTCGGGCCGAATGTCGAGATGGATGATCGGAGGTTTACGGGTGTGGAGGTAATTCAAAGCATCGAGCAGTTCGTCTGCCCAGGTGGTGACCTGAGAGACGGGAAACGGCTGTTTGTTTGTTTTGAGCAGTTGGCGCAAGTTGTCGCCGTCAAGCGACTCCATCACGAGATATTGGCGATCTATTTCGGAAAAGAAGTCCTGAACGTGAAGGAGAGCATCATGCTCGATCTCGGTAAGAGCCTTTGCCTGGTTCGCAAATGCGAGCTTTAGTGACTCCCGTTGCGAGACCGTGGCGACCTTGTTAAGCCTGACAGGGATCTCGCGAACAATAACATTAGTATTGCGAACTGTGTCGTAGGCCTCGAATACGTTTTCGCTGCCATCGGTTGGTTGACAGATACGGTATCGTCCTTCTTGTAAAAGTTCGTTAGTGGCGGGCATATTTTTTAGGTGAGCAAAGAAGCGGGTGAGCTGACTGCCAGGAGTATTATATACAAAATCGGTCAAAATGGAAGAGTTTTGTTGCGAGAAGTTAAACACATATGAACACGAGGGTCTGAGGAACAAGATCGGAGTTTCAAGGAATTAAAGTAGTTATGCATCCACGCAAGGTTCGGCATCGAAGCATATAAGGGAGTTCGCGGGACTGGTCGATGTGAGGGTGATAATTTTGTAATGGCTAAAGATCCAAAACCCAGCGAAATAACACCGGAGGGGTTATATCTCAATCGCCGGAACTTCATCCGCGCCGGGTTGCTTGCCGGAACATCCGTCGCTACTACTCTGGCATATCGATACTTCAATCCACAGCCGGAGAAGCCTACACCTTTGTCGAACAACGACGACATTAGAAACATTACAAAAACTCGAAATCCTCTTGACGAGAAGCAAAACACCTTCGAAGAGATCTCGAACTACAACAACTTCTACGAATTCTCGACTGACAAGCGCGCCGTCGCCGTTAAATCCCGGGATATGGCGACACGGCCCTGGTCGGTCGAGGTCGGAGGCCTTGTTCAAGATCCCGGTATTTTTGATATTGAAGAGCTGCTTAGGTTCGACCAGGAAGAGAGGATCTACCGATTCCGGTGTGTTGAAGCGTGGTCAATGGTCATTCCATGGATCGGATTTCCTCTGAAGGCCCTACTGGATCGTGTGCAGCCGCTGAGCTCTGCAAGATATGTTGCGTTCGAAACACTTTATGATTCGAAACTAATGCAATCGTCGTTTTCGGCCGGGATCGATTTTCCGTACGTCGAAGGACTTCGCATGGATGAAGCTCTGCACCCGTTGACGATACTGGCTACGGGGCTTTATGGAAAGTTGATGCCGAATCAGAACGGCGCACCAATTCGCCTTGTAGTTCCGTGGAAGTACGGTTTCAAGAGTATTAAATCCATCGTAAAGATCACGCTTACCGATACAGAGCCGCCGACCACATGGAACATCGCGGCTCCGGATGAGTACGGATTCTACTCGAACGTGAATCCGAATGTTGACCATCCTCGCTGGTCTCAGGCGACCGAGCGCCGTATCGGTGAGATCGGCCGGCGAGACACGCTTCTCTTTAACGGCTATGCTGATGAGGTCGCACACTTGTATGCCGGTATGGATCTCGAAAAGAACTTCTGATGCAGGATGTCAAGTTTCACAAGATCCTGATCTCAGTGAATGCGTTGATCCCGCTGGCTTATCTCGCTATTGATTCTTATCGCGGCGCCCTCGGAGCGAACCCGATCGAGTTCTTTCTGCGCACGACGGGAGTACTGGCACTCATTCTTCTGTTTGTAACGCTGGCCGTGACGCCTCTGAGGAAGATCTTCGGCTGGAATCTGCTTATAAAATACCGGCGCATGCTCGGCCTTTATGCGTTCTTCTACGCGGTAGTACACTTGATCACTTACAGCATCTTTGATAAAAGCCTCGACCTTTCGGCGATCGTCGGCGATGTATGGCAGCGACCCTTCATTGCGGTAGGCATGCTTGCGTTTGCGATGCTTGTCCCCCTCGCCGTTACCTCAACGAACGGTATGGTCAAACGACTTGGAGGAAAAAACTGGGCCCGGCTACATAAACTTACCTATGTGATCGCAGTCCTTGGCGTGATCCATTTCTGGATGATCGTAAAGTCGGATGTGTTTTACCCGGCTGTCTTCGGTTTCGTATTAGCGTTGTTGCTTGGGTACCGATTGTTCGAAGGAAGAATTCAGCGTTCGGTGCAACCAAAAGTTGTTGAGTGATGACGATGGTCAGCGAGGCTGATCAAACCGACGTCGATAGTCGCTGCCTTTTATCTCGATCGCCTTACACATTTCGTAAAGTCGCGAACGGAGTCGTATTCCGATCCTGTCCTCCAACGTCTCATCGCGTTCGCTGAGCCGCTCGTCAGGATAATTTGTAGTGAAGATAGTGGCCTTCTTGTCGTTGTAGCGGGTGTTAATGATGTGGGCCATCGTGTCGCGAACCCAATCGGTTGGTTTGGAGGCTCCGAGTTCGTCGAGAACCAGCACCTCTGAGTTAAGAACGGGTGCAAGGACACCGAGCTCGGAGGCTTTTGTGTTTGGATTGTAAGAATCCTGTATCTCTTTCAGCAGCGAACCGAATTCATAGAACAAACAGGAAAAGCCCCTCTCCGACAAACCCTTCAATATCGACACGGCGAGGTGCGTTTTTCCGACACCGACGGGTCCCGTTAGCAGAAGTCCCCGGTCAATTGCCGGATACTCCATTGTGAATTGTGTCGCTAAGCGGAGAGCCTTCACCTGCGACGGGTCGGCCGGATTGTAACTGTTGAAGTGACAGCCTGCATATCTCCTGGGGAGCTTGGCCTTGTCAAAACTACCCGTCTGCTTCGGTCCCATTTGGCAGGAGCATGGTCGGGCTCCCTTGCCGCTCACGACTTCCATCCCAGAGCCAAAACAGATCGGACAGACATCCTCGGTGTCGCTCGAATTAGTTGACGAAGGTATCGCAGTGAGGGCAGATTTTCCTTGTTTAGTCGGCATTGAGAAAGGGATCGTGGAGGATTATATCACCCGTAGATCGCGAATCAAATTCTTGGCTTTTTCAAGTTTCGATATCGCGAGATTGAGCATGCGGGGTCGAATCGTCGGCATCGAACAGCTATGCTATATTTACGTTTTTCTGACGCACCTTTATGGGAATAATCCGAAACGTCTTAGTTAAGGTCGGACTTGCCGGCATTAAGATCGAGCGAACGCCGATCGCTGTATTTCTACTTGACGACGATCAACGACGGCACCGCTGGTTCGAGAAGCGCTTCGCTGGTGACGAGCTGGATATTGCGGAGACTGTGGAAGAGGCAAAAGAGTTTTTAGCGGCGGGTAGTTACGATGCGATCTTCCTCGACCACGATCTGCTGCCACATCATTACGAGACCAACGATCATGACGATTACGCCAATACGGGTTACGCCATCGCCGAATGGCTCAATGAGCGGGCCGACCTCCAACGCGCGGCGACGATAATCGTCCACACACGTAACGCGGACGCTGCCATACCAATGGTCCAAAAGTTAAGAGAATCGGGACGCAGCGTTGAATACGTTGCGTTCCCGATGCTCGATCTCAAAATCAGGAACTATTGGAAAAGGTGATCTGTCGAACGGTTATTTCGCCGCCGCCGTCGTGCTTTTTGCCTTCATTTCGTCGAGTTCTTTCTGCGTTTGCTCGATCAATCCCTTAACACCATTCCTTACGCTTTCATCCTTGATCCCGCCGAGAGACTTATTCAGCGCCATCAGATAGGCGACCTTCAACGCTTGTTCCTTCGGAACCTTGATGTCGGGTTCGACTCCGGTGCCTTCCCAGTTGGTTTTGGTTATCGGGCTTATCGCGCGGCCGGTTGGGACAAACGCTCCGAAGTGGTCGCTGAGGCGTACCATTCCGCCCGGGTGAGCGCCGCCACCCGTAGTCTCGCCTATGATCGTCGCTCGCTTAAGATTCTTTAGGTTGTAGGAAAACTCTTCCGCCCCTGAAAAAGTGCGGTTCGAGGTGAGAACGTAAATATCCTTGTTCGGGAACCTTTTCGCCGCCGCTTCGGGCTTTGTCCAGAACTCTTCGGTCCTGTCCCCCTTTCGCCAGTAAAGGCTGTTCAGATGGACGGGCTTATCGCCAAAGAGATAGGAACTGATCAGTGCCACCATCGCGGGGCTACCGCCGCCGTTCTGCCGTAGATCAAATATCAGAGCTTCGGTGTTACTCACGAGTGTCATCGCGGCAGCCACGGTGTCGGCACCTGCCTCGTGATCGCTAAAGCCACGAAGATCGATATACCCGATGTTTCCGTTCATACGCTCGACTCTTTCGAAGCCGTAATTTACACGCTGACTGAACCAGCGATTTTCGGCTTTTTCCGCGTCGGTCGGCTCTGTCCGCTCTTTCCTAACTGGTATAGGCTGCGAGGAAAATCTGATTCGAAGGTGCTTGTCCTTGCTTACCGACTGAAGATCCGCAGTCAGCTTTTCCGCGAATGCGCGAGCGCTTGTCAGCGAATCATATTCGCGGCTGGAAAGCCGGGCTCGCAGATCCGTTTCCATCTTCTTCGCGGATTCGGGAAAAACGTACGAGTCATTTAATTCCTTTATTAGATTGTCGATTACAGCCGCTCGAGTCGCCGCGTCGACCGTTATGTCGGGCGGTGCCTGAGGCTGCTGGGCGTGTGTAAAATTCGTAGCTTGTACGAAAACTGCGGAAACAAAGATTGCCGGCAGAATAAATGCCTTGAGACTTTTCATAGTGTCTTACTCCTCAAATCAAATGTGATTCTAATCTCTTCGTACGATCAACCCTTTCAACAGAAGATCCGCGACCTGTGAAGCTCGCTTCTGTATCTCAGCTCGCTCGCCGAGCTCTTGGGTGCTGAGACTGTAGGGGAGTAGCGCGTTGGTTGCCACCAACAGGGAAACTGCAACGTCGTTTGCATTCGACTTCGCAAACTCACCTGCCTCGATACCGTCTTTGATCAGGGTTGCAAAGATGCGCGCCTCTTCATCGAAATGCCGCTTTCGGCGCTCCAGTAGGCTCGGACGTATTTTTGACAACACGTCGTTCAGGCTTTGCGTGTAATTCTGGACGGCGTCAAAACGAAAGATGATCCGCTCGATCAGCATCTCCTTTAGCCGACGTTGCCTGGGAATGTCCTTTCCGCTGATCTCGACGAGCCGGGCCTTGAGCCGCTCGATTATCCGATCGATGTGCGAAAGCACGATCTCTTCTTTACTTTCGAAATGCAGGTAGACGCTGCCCTTTCCGATGCCGACTTCGGCGGCCAGATCATCGATCGTCATTTTCTTGTAACCGCGTCCGGCAAGGAGGCGGTCGGTGGCATCAAGGATGGCGCTTTTGATATCGCGTGTCGCTACTGAATCTCTCATACGAATGGGTCGACTGACCGGAACGGGATTTCGGTCATAAAATAAATGACGACTATATCACAGGATAAGTTTCAAAAAAGTCACACAAGGGGATTAAAGACCGGCGAGGTCCCATTTTTTCCTGACGTCGAGAATCAGGTTGGCAACTTTATCGGTGACCTTTCTGTAATACTCGTCAGCCTTCTTTTGATCGAATTTAGGATAACCTTGACCTCTTTGATAGAGGCCGATTGAAGAAGGAAACGGGACAGCCGACCA
The DNA here is from genome assembly GCA_036375155.1 of Pyrinomonadaceae bacterium. GTDB lineage: Bacteria > Acidobacteriota > Blastocatellia > Pyrinomonadales > Pyrinomonadaceae > OLB17. Next base: position 29 of record DASUSJ010000254.1, on the reverse strand, counting down.
TGTTCCGGATGCAGGATAAGCGGTCGCAA
>DASUSJ010000253.1:0-8088 GCA_036375155.1 Pyrinomonadaceae bacterium | reverse complement strand
CTGGCTCCTGGCGAGACTCTTCCCGGCGGATTTACGTTTGCGGATACTCGGGTTTCCCGAATTCGCGCCTCGACGCCATTCTCGCCGACGCCGGTCACAGTCCAGACGGCTGGCGGCCCGGTGGTGATCAATGCTCCGAATCCAAACCTGGCGAATCGAACGGCGGTTATCCCGGCCCGCAATGCCACGGCGATAGTCGATTTCACCAACTTCTTGTTCCGTCCGTCAATCCTGAAGATCTGTAAGATCGCGGGTCCGGGCGTTGCAGTTGGAACACCGTTTACATTCAACCTGACAGTCGTCAATCCGTTGACGTCCGTTCCGGCGGCCATTGCGCCTGTGACGGTTCTGGCGGGTTCGTGTAACTTCGCGATCGGTCCGTTCCCAGCGAATGAACAATTCCCGGGTATCGGAACGTTTAATTTCAATACGCAAATAGCAGTGACGGAGGCGGCGGTAGCCGGCGTTAGCGTCACCGCGATCACGTCACCGACTGGTGGCCCGCTCGTCGTCAACCTTGGTACGAGAACGGGTACATTAACGCTGAACCAGGCTCTTCTGCCGAATAACCTGTTCAACGAGATCACGTTTACGAATGCGGCGACGGTCGTACCTCCTCCGGGAGACGCAAGAGCCATATTCGACTTCGATGGCGATGACAGGTCGGATCCTGTGATCTTCCGTCCGTCCAGCGGAACGTGGTGGTACGCCGCCAGCGGCTCCGGCGGTCAGGCACGTGCTACACAGTTCGGTATCGCAACTGATCGACTCGTAGCGGCCGATTATGACGGCGATGGACGTACCGATCACGCGGTTTACCGTAACGGTGAATGGCATGTTCTTGCATCGGGCGGTGGTTACTCGGTCAGGAGCTTCGGTATCGCATCTGATATTCCGCAGCCGGGTGATTACGACGGAGACGGCAGGGCCGACCTCGCAGTCTATCGTCCGTCTGAGGGCACTTGGTATCTGATGAGATCGACCGCTGGCTTCACGGCCTTCGCGTTCGGTATCTCGACAGATTCACCTGAAGCGGCCGATTACGATGGTGACGGAAGCTTCGATGCAGCTGTCTATAGAAACGGAACGTGGTACATCCTCGGAAGCACCGCGGGCTTCAGCGCCGTACAGTTCGGCATAGCGGGTGACAGACCCGTTCCGGCGGACTATGACGGAGACTCACGAGCCGATATGGCTGTATATCGCAATGGTACGTGGCATGTTCTGCGTTCAAGCGGAGGCTATGTAGCATTAGAGTTCGGTATGAACAGCGATGTACCGGTCCCGGCCGACTATGACGGCGACGGACGTACGGATATCGCTGTATTCCGTGCTTCAACCAACGTTTGGCACATCTTACGCTCGGGTCAGACTGAATCGGCTTACACCGCGATCCAGTTCGGTTCCGGCGGAGACATGCTGATGAACTACTAGTACACGGTTAGACCGCACGATCGTGCGTTTAGCCCTCCTGGGAAGGAGCGTGTTTCGACACGCTCCTTCTTTTTTTGCGCCGGGCGCAGGAAGGGCGCCCGATGCCGCTCTTACCGACACCGTGCGCCCAGTGGAACCAAAAGAGGATTAGTCAATTGTTCCGCAGGCCAGAATACAGACCCTTGGGACGGTTGTAAAGTATGCCTAGACTAGACTTGTCTTATTACGAGATTTGTCTTTATGACGAGCTATGGCGGCACTGATCAGGAAATCTATAACCTCTGGGAATTCCATTCCGCTTCCGGCCCACATCTTTGGAAAGCCCGATGCATCTGTTAATCCCGGCATAGTGTTGATCTCGTTCACCAGCAGCTCTCCGTTATCCGTCCGAAGGAAGAAATCGACCCGTGCGAGCCCGGATCCGTCGACGGCTTTGAACGCCGAAATTGCCATTTGCTGGATCTTCCTCGCAAGCTCGGGTGAAACCGGGGCCGGGACAACGAACTCGTTATTACCCGTACCAGAATACTTTTCCGTGTAGTCCAGGAAGGCCTTGCTCTGATCGCGGATGAGATACTCACCGGGTAGGCTAGCACGAGGTTCGTCGTTCCCGATGACAGCGCACTCTATCTCACGCATCTCGATCGCTTCTTCGACTATTATCTTGCGGTCATATTCAGCGGCAAGCTTTATCGCATCACGGAGGGAGTTTTCGTCGACGGCCTTGGATACGCCGACAGACGAGCCGAGATTTGCAGGCTTTGCGAAGCACGGGAAGCCAAGGCTCGCGCCGACGTTAGCAACGACCGCGTCCGGGTTCGATTCAAATTCGCTTCGCAGAAACCAGACGTATTTGCAGATCGGAAGACCGGCATCACGAAACAGCACCTTCATAACAGCCTTGTCCATTCCGCATGCCGAGGCGAGAACGCCGCAGCCTACATAAGGAACATCCGCCATTTCGAGCAGGCCCTGGATCGTACCATCTTCGCCAAACGTTCCGTGGAGCACTGGAAACACAACATCCAACGGCAAAAGACCGGTTCCGCGATCCTCGAAAATAGTAAGGCCGCGGCGGGCCGTGTCGCCCACAAGCGCGACCGGTGAGGTTTCGGCCGGCTCGGAATCGGAGATGAGTACGCGGCGCGTGGCCGCCGGCAGCATTTCGATCGCTTCGCTGGGGCTTAGCCATCGTCCATCCTTGGAAATTGCGATGGGAATAACCTCATATCTGGTCTTGTCGATCTGCTCGATGACGGTTTGCGCTGATCGAAGCGCGATCTCATGCTCGCCGGAACGGCCGCCAAAAATTACACCAACGCGAAGTTTCATAGAAGTAACGCGGACTACAACATGTCCGCTGGGGTGCACTAAAAGGTTCGGCGGCAGCTACAGGATCGTCTTTCCCAGCGCCGAAAGAACAAGCTCGCAGGCCAGCTCAACAGTGATGTTGCTTTGGTCTAGCATTGGGTTGACCTCGACGATCTCGAAGGAACGCATGCCGCCGTGTTCCGCGACTACCTCAAGAGCGAGATGGGCTTCGCGATACGTCGCGCCACCACGGACGAGAGTTCCGGATCCGGGAGCAAATCTCGGGTCGACCATGTCAACATCGAAAGTGACGGCGTAACCGCCGGAAGCTTTCGACGCGATAGCGATGGCATCTTCGACGCAGGCCAGCATTCCACGCCGGTCGATATCGCTCATCGTAAAGAAGTTATCCCTAAGCCCGAGTGCCTGTACGATCTGTCGCTCGCCCGCCTCCAAATCCCTCGCTCCGACATGAGCACAATATTCAGGCTTAACTTTTGGTGCGAAGCCCTCGATATTGACGAGCTGCTCGGCGCCGCGGCCTAGCAAAGCTGCCAAGGGCATTCCATGAATGTTTCCCGATCGCGACGTCTCCGGTGTGTTGATGTCGGCGTGCGCGTCGAACCAGATGAGGCCGACTTCCTCTCCTCGGTCACGGAAATGTGACGCAACTCCCGAGAAAGATCCGATCGCAATAGAATGGTCACCACCAAGAATTATTGGAAACACGTCATCACGCAATATCCGCTTCACATCAATCGCGATATTTGCGCAGGAGCCGGCCATCTCTTCCAGGTACTTCGGATTGGCGTCTACCGCGGCGACTTCCCGATAACGAACGATCTCCGAATTGCCGTAATCTTTCACGCTGTATCCGAGTGAGCGGATGTGATCCGTCAGGACGCCGCCGCCGTGCGTCTTTGAGAGACGCATTGCCTCGACACCTAGCTCGCTTCCGGTTTTCCCGGCCCCGTAACCGAGCGGGACTCCGAGTATTCCAACCCTTTTCCCATCGCCAGGCGATGCAATTAGACTCATAAGAATTTCAATTCGTAGGAAGGGACGATCAAATCTCGCCAAAGCCCTCGGCGAACATTGCCGCTACCGCCGCGAACGCATCCGTTTCGTCGTCGCCCTCGACCTCGAGATTCAGTGTCGTTCCTACCGCAGCGGCGAGGGCGAGTACGCTAAGGATCGATTTCGCGTTGGCACATGCCCCGGTATCCTCGCGTCGCACGATTATGGTACTGCGAAATCGACCGGCCAGGCGGATAAGTTGCGCCGCGGCGCGTGCGTGGAGCCCGAGAGGGTTCACCACCTTTACGCTCCCCTCAAGCATGTTTTTTCAATTGAGGTTCGAGCAGAGCGCTCGTTCGATAGATCGACTGCTTTCCCTGGTCTTCGATCTCACGTGCTAGATCAGCAAGTGGAATATCCTTAGCGTTCGAAGCAAGTTTTATCACCATCGGAAGATTGACGCCCGTTACGATCTCGACCTCGCCCTCTCCCAGGAACATCGCAGAAATATTAGTCGGCGTGCCGCCGAACATGTCGGTCAACAGGATCACGCCGGCCCCCTGAGATACGTTTCTGATCGCGCGCTCGATCTCGTTCTTCGCGGCTTCGACATCGTCATGCCAGCCGATCGAGACGGCCGCAATATGTGTCAAATTACCTACCACCGCCTCAGCCGCCGCCAAAAGCTCCGTAGCGAGCTGACCGTGAGAAACAATAACGCCACCAACTTTGTTCATGCTTGCTTAGACCCCGGCGAGAGATTACATGCACTATTTTTGCATATCGCGGTGAACAACCGAAACGTTGTATTTTTCTTTTTTCAACTCCTCACGAAGACGGTTGGCGACCATTACTGACCGATGCCGTCCCCCGGTGCAACCAACCCCGATCGTCAGATAAGACTTCCCTTCACGCTTGTAGAATGGCAGCAGGTATCGCAGCATGTCCGCAAACTTGTCCACGGTTTCGCGGACTTCGTCATGCTTGTCGAGAAACTTCCGTATCTTAGGGTGGTCGCCGGTGAAATCCTTCAGGGCTCGGTCAAAGTACGGGTTCGGCAAATGTCGAACGTCAAAGAGCAAGTCGAGATCGCGGGGATTTCCGTATTTGTGTCCGAAGCTTACGATCTTCACCTTGAGCGGAGTTCCGTCCTTGGACTGGCTAAACTCCTCGATTATCAGGCGACGCAACGTGTGAACGGTGTGTTCGGATGTGTCGATGATCAGATCAGCCAGTTTGCGGATCTCTTCCATCGCCTTGCGCTCGGATCGTATCGACGGGAGAAGGCCTTTCCCGGTCTCGGCAGGATGCGGGCGCCTTGTCTCGGAAAATCTCCGCTGCAGCTCCTCGTCCGAAGCTTCAAAGAAGACAACAAACGGGGCGAGCTTGCGCTTTTCAAGCTTCTTGAGCTCCGCCGGAAACTTAGCGAGAAAATGCCGCTCGCGGATATCGATCACGAGCGCAGCACGCTCAATGGCCGCGACGTCTTCATCATTACGGAGAATCAGGCGTGAGAATGTGGAGAGCATCGTCAAAGGCAGGTTGTCGACGCAGAAATACCCGAGATCCTCAAACGCGTTTGTTGCGGAGCTCATTCCCGAGCCGCTAAGGCCGGTGATAATGACAAGGTCCTTTGAATTGTTGCGATCCGTATTGGCCTTCGCCATAAACGAGCGTGGTTAGCTTAGGGAGTCTAGCAAGTTCTGGTGCTTCTGCATAAGAAGCTCGGCGGTGCCGGCCCCGCGGTCGTGCTGCCGGAAGATACGCACTGCTGTTTCTACCAGCGTCGAGAGATTTCGTCCGGAATTCACGGGTAAAACGAATTGAGGAATCTCACAACCCGCAATGCAGCTTTCGCCCAAAGCTCCGTCGAGGCGGTCGACCTCGGCATCCTTCGAGAGTTCAATGCAGAGGTCGATTCGGGATTCATTCAGAACTGCCGCGTCACCAAACAGTTGGCGAACATTGATGATACCGAGGCCGCGTATCTCAAGCAGCTCGAAGGTCAAGGCCGGGGATCGACCGACGACCGAATCATCAGTCCGCGTGATCGCGACCACATCATCGGCGACAAGCTGGTGGCCCTTTTCGATAAGTTCAAGGGCGCATTCCGACTTTCCGATTCCTGAATTGCCTGTCAGTAGAACACCGACGTCGGCGACACGAATCAACACTCCGTGTAACTGGGTCTGGTCGGTCGATGTGTCAGGCTGCTCGCCGAGTTCTGGGCTATGAGGCATCGTTAGGGTTCGATCAAGCCGTAGTTACCGTCCTTGCGGGTATGGATCACAGAGATCTTTTGATTCTCTGCGTTTCTAAATACAAGAAAACCGTCCTTCTGATCCGACAGAAGCATGGCGGCCTCGTCCACGGTTACGGGTTTAACGGCATAGCGTCTGGTTCTGATTATCCGCGGGCCAACCGGAGCAGGTTTTACCTCCGTCGCGCCCTGGACGATCGTGCTTGCGCGTTTCGCGCGGTGTGATTTGTCAATAACCTTGTTCTTTAGTTTGAGAGCTTGTTTCTCGATCTTGTCGATCGTCTGCGAGAGAGATTGGTACATGTCCGAATTGCTGGTCGTTGCAGTGAGTACGTCGTTGCGCCAGTTCAGGACGATCTCCGAACGATGTCGGCCTCGTTCGACCTCGATGATCACGTGGGCTTTTGCCGGTTTCCCATTGAACAGGTGGCTGATCCGTTCAAAATGATTCTCGACGTGGGATCGCAGTGCCGGTGTTACTTCGATGTGCCGCCCGGTGTATTCAAATTTCATATTATTTCCCCTTTATGAAAGCAAATTCAAAGAACTTTGGAGCCTATAAACTAGATGACCGTTTTTCGTTCTCGCGAGCCCGGTATATTCATCTGATCCCGATATTTTGCCACCGTGCGCCGCGAAAGCTTGACGCCTTCTTTGCTCAAAACCTTTGCGATCTGCTCGTCGGTCAGCGGCTTTTTGGAGTCTTCCTCTTCGATCATTTTCTTGATTCTGAGCTTCAGGATCCGCGTCGAGACTTCCTCGCCTTCTTCATTCATCATGCCTTCGCTGAAGAACCGGCGAAGCTCGATAACGCCCTGCGGAGTATGGGCGTATTTTCGATTTACGACTCGCGAGATCGTCGAAAGGTGCATGCCGATATCCTCAGCCACGTCTTTCAACATCATCGGTTTTATATGCTCTACTCCATGATCAAGGAAATCCCGCTGCCGTTTGACGATGCATTCGACCACGCGATAGATAGTTTGACGACGGTGTTCGATGTTGCGTAGGAGATCAACCGCTGAGCGAACCTTCTCTTTGATAAAGTCCTTCGTTTCCTTTGAGGTATCGGGCTGATCTACGAGCTGGTGATAGGTCGGGCTGATCCGCAGGCGGGGGCTTCCGTCGTCCGTAAAATAGATCACATACTCGCCCTCGATCTTCTCCACGTACACTTCGGGAGCGACAAAGATGGCCTCCTCGGCAGCATATTTACGTCCCGGATATGGGTCAAGGGTACGGATCTTATTGATCTCGTCGTTTAGCTCGTGAATATCCCGCCCGGTATCTTTCGCGAGGTGCTGCAGACGATGCGGCTGCAGATCTTCCAGGTGATCGCGAACAAGCTCGGTAGCAAGGCTCTCTCCCTCGCCATCCGCTTCGAGCTGCGCCAACAGACATTCCTTAACGTCGATAGCTCCACAGCCGACGGGCTCAAGCCCCATTACGATCTTACGTGCCTTCTCAACAGTTTCCTCGCCGCATTCACATATTCGCGCCAGCTCGTCGACTGTTGCCGTAAGCCGACCGTCAGCGTCCAGGTTGCCGATCACGCTTATACACACGTCGAGCAACTTCTCGCTAATGTCGAGCATGTGGAGCTGCCACTCGAGGTGCTCGCTCAGCGATTCAGTGTGCGATAGGAACTGTTCGAAGCTCGGTGCGTCGTCTTTATATTCGATCTCCTGTGTCCGGTATCCCGGATCGAGATAATCCTGAAACTCACGCCCGTAATCGATCTCTTCGAACGAATCGGATTGCTCCGGCTGGACGTCATCCGCCGGCGTCCCTTCGGTGATACCCGCATCGGCACCGTTCTCACCCGGTATTTCCGCGGTAAAACGCTCCCCACTTTCGAGGTAGTCCGGTGCGCCCTCGACCGCTGCAGCATTAGTGTCAGCTCCATTCGCATACGCGTCCTCGCGTCCATCGGCGTTTTGATCGAGGATGTTTTCCGAGATCTCCTGAACCTCTTCCCCGGGTAAGACTTCTTCGAGTATCGGATTCGCGACCAGCTCTTGCTCGATCAGCTCATTCAATTCCATCGAGGTCATCTGCAGCATTTC
>DASUSJ010000252.1:0-4732 GCA_036375155.1 Pyrinomonadaceae bacterium | reverse complement strand
AACTTCAAACAATTTTACCTCGGCTGTCTTGCACATGCGTCGTACTACATAGGCTCGGAGAACGAAGCCGCGATAATCGATCCGCAGCGTGATATACAGCAGTATCTGGACGAAGCGAATTCGAATGCTCAGACAATAAAGTACATTATCGAGACTCACTCACATGCGGACTTCGTTAGCGGCCATATAGAGCTTGCAGCGAAAACCGGTGCACAGATCGTCTACGGCTCGCGGGCTCAAACGGCGTTTCCGACGCTAAAGGTTACCGACGGAAACAAACTTCGCGTAGGTCGAATAGATCTTACGTTTCTCGAGACACCTGGCCATACGCCGGAGAGCATAACCATCGTGGCCAAAGACGGAGCCGACCCCGATGCTCCTTTGAAAATGTTCACGGGTGACACGCTCTTTTGCGGAGACGTTGGCCGCCCGGATCTGATCGGATCGAAGGGATTTAGTTCTGAACAGATGGGCGGAATGCTGTATGACAGTCTCCATTCCAAACTTCTGAGATATCCTGATGAGACAGAGATCTATCCCGCTCACGGTGCAGGCTCGCTATGCGGAAAGTCGTTGTCGAGTGAAACATGGTCGACACTCGGTGCGCAAAAATCTACCAATTATGCACTGAAGCCGATGTCGAAGGAAGAGTTCATAAAAATAGTTGCGTGTGACCAACCGCCGGTACCGGCTTATTTTCCGAAGAGTGCCGAGAGCAACCTAGCGGGACCGGCGACCTTCGATGACCTTCCGAAACCGCACCCAATGAGCTCGGAAGAGATCGCTGATTTCGACGGCGTGGTTCTCGATGTTCGGGCGGCGTCGGAGTTCGGCGCCCGTCATTTACCAAATGCTATCAACGTCGGCCTGTCGGGGAAATTCGCGACGTGGGCCGGAACGTTCATTACGGTCGGAACCCCGCTTGCCATAGTTGCCGGGAACGAGGCGCAGGTGGACGAAGCCTTCATGAGGTTGGCTCGTGTAGGACTCGAAACGGTGACAGGCTACATTCTCATGAGCGATTACATCGGCGAAACTACATCGATCGATCAGGTGCAGGTTAATCAATTATCAGAAATCATTCGAAAGGAGAGGGACGTGCAATTCATCGATGTCAGGCAGCCGGGCGAATACGCCGCCGGACACGCGTCCGGAGCTATAAATCTTCCCTTGAACTCGCTTGATAAGAACATCGATAAGCTGGATCCGATGAAAGCGACATTTGTTATCTGCCAGACCGGCTACCGCTCAAGTCTGGCCACGAGCATTCTTGAGAACGCGGGATTCAAAACTGTCAGTAATGTGGCTGGCGGTACGTCGGCTTGGAAGGAGGCGAACCTTCAGACGGAGGAAGAAGCAATGTCTTGCTCCGCGTAGGCGCGGCCCATATTCACAACAAAAGGCCCGGGTCAGCATTGCCGACCCGGGCCTTTTCTGCGAGACACCCGATTTTTAATGGACGTTGTAGTTGGCGACCGGGTAGTCACCGCTCGAGCCGAATGGTACGGCAACCACCCCACTTATTGAACCAAGCACCCAAAACTGGCTGGCACCCGGTGTCACACTCGGGCGCCAAACTGCAAAGTCAGTCTTTCCATCCCCATCGTAATCACCCTGTGTGATGAAATCGGTGGTAGGTATCCCGAAGGTGGCGCTTGGCCCCGCGCTGATCGTACCCGTAGAGCTCGGCCGGACAAACCATATGTAAGAACCGTTAGAGCTTCTCGCCACGGCAAGGTCGGTCTTACCATCCGCGTCATAGTCGCCGGGGACAATAAGGTCAAGAGCCGCGCCGAATACTATGGAGTCAAAGCCGGCAGTTGTCTGCAACATCCAGAACCGGCCCTGGCCTCCGCCGTTATCCCGCTGTACAACGAAATCGGCTTTTCCATCTCCGTCGTAGTCCCCTGGTGACGGGAAGTCACCGTTCTGTCCCCACGGAACGAACGTTACGTTGCCTGAAGGATTATTCAAACTGCCGCGATAGAACCACGTGCTCTGCTGACCGGCACTCGCTCCTTCGCGATAAACCGCTACATCGGCCTTTCCGTCGCCGTCGTAATCGTCAACCACCGACGGATCGTCTCCTGTCAGCCCGAAATTCTCGATTCGTACAGTATTGGATTCGCTCTCCAAGATATAAAAGTTAGAGAGCTGGGGTGTCCCACTCGGCCGAAAGACAGTCAGGTCATCTTTGAGGTCGCCGTCGAAATCGCCGGCGACAAAAAAGTCGGTGGAAATTCCCCAGTCCGTCTGCGTCACCGTTCCGGTTCCGTTGAAGTTGACGAACCAGGTTATCTGGCCACCAGGTCCACCGCCCGTATTGCGAACAACGACATAATCGGTTTTGCCGTCACCGTTGTAATCGAGAACGGCGTCGGACGCCCCGCCCGTACCACCCGCGGTAACGTTGATGTCATCAACGCCAACCCACTCATCATTGCCGCCGGCATTCGTCGTCATCACTCGGATCTGTACCAGCGACTGATTGTCGGCTGCGGCTGGCAGGGTAACGTCTATCGGTGTGACCTGTGTTGCGGTGCCGCCGGTGGTCGCATCCGCTATATAGCCGCCCGTAACGGAGGTGTAATTGCCGGCCCCACCGACACGATACTGGACGTCGATCTGCTGTATTGCGTCGTCTGCCGAGCCGTCAATGTCGCGGATGTTGCATTGGAATCGGATGCTGCTCTGTCCGGTCGTGTTGAGATGGATCACAAGATGCGGAGCATCGGCCGTCCCTGATCCGTTGAGGGCGACGACCGGATTCGCTATGTGGAACTCAGCGACGCCGCCGTTGGTAAGCGTGTCGGGCGCGGTCTGATTTGCGATCACATCGACCGCCGAAACGCCGGAGTAGTCGAGTAACAGCGTTCGCGGATCGACGTTCGTCGTGGTTGTCGCGGCAATATCGCCAAGGTAACCGACGATGCCCGGCACACCGCTCCAATCATCATTGGTAGTAATTAATGTTGTTGTCGTCCAGTTTTGCGAGAAGGGCAGCGTCTGCGGTGTGTTGTCTGCGGACACTGGAAAATCAGCGAAGAAGAACGTGCCGACACCAACCATAGCGGTGAGGCACCATAGTATGCGAAGTTTGTTCATTTCAATCTCCTAGAAGTATAGCGGTCCGTGTCGGTAAGGGAGATCGAGCGATCAGTACCGCGATAAGATTCAAGTCCAATGTATTCAGTTTTCGTTATAAGGCGGGAACAGCTTAGCACAGAATTTTGGTATGCCGAATCGCTAATGGGCGGCGCGTTAACCCTTTCCCAAAATGTCGCACGCCCCTTTCGTTTCTGCTAGAATTCCAACATTCCTAAAAGAGTGCGGAGATAGTTTTATGAAGCCGGAAACTCTATGTCTGATGCTATTGTTGGCGTTGAGTTTTGTGATCGGAGTGTCGGCACAGGATAAGAATCCGCCGCCGACCGAAGAAAACCAGATCGTGCGCGTCGATACGGAGCTTGTTGAAGTCCCTGTTGTTGTGACGGACAGGACCGGGAAGCCACTGTTGAATCTGAAGCGGACCAACTTCACTGTTTACGAAGACGGGAAAACTCAGGAACTGGCTGACTTCGCGGCGACTAATGCGCCGTTCGAGGTTGCATTGCTGCTGGATACTTCGGGTTCAACGCGTGCCGACCTTCAGCTAATTCAGCGTGCGGCGCAAAGCTTTATCGATTCTCTTCGGCCCGGCGACAAGGTTTCGGTCATCGCATTCAAGTCTACGGCCGAGACCGGGAGGACCGCGGCTTCGACCGACCTACTGATCAAGCTGACGGATGATCGCCCGGCACTGAGATCTGCGCTCGAGCGCGTTTCAACGAGCAACGGCACGCCGTACTACGACGGCCTGGTAAAGGTCGTGGAAGATGTTTTCGGTGAACCCCCCAAGGAGGAATTTCGAGGACGCCGGGCGCTGGTGGCCCTCACGGACGGCGTCGATTCCACCAGCCTGGCCGGCTTTGAAGAGGCAAGGGAAGGTTTGGAAAGAGCTGGCATCACGACATACTTCATTCAGATCGATACGAGACCATTCTTTGAGGAAGGATTGCTAGGCCCGTGCGAAGGAGCGACCCGCTTCTCGCAGGCCCAGATCCGACGTTACTACCGCAGCTTTAATCCAAAGGCGAATATTGAACAGACGACGAACTTTTGCCAGCTGGGTGATTTCGAGCGGCTTGCGATAAGCAAGAAACTCTACGAGATCGCCGACACCGAGTTGAATATGCTCGCGAAGAAATCGGGCGGCAAGGTCTTTCCCGCCGGAGATCTTACGGATGCACGGAACGCGTTCCGGAGTGTGGCGGCCGAGATCGGAATGAAGTACAGCCTTGGTTACTATTCTTCGAACGGAAAGCGTGACGGCAGCTATCGAAGGATCCGTGTCGAGCTGCGCGGGCTTCCGCCGGGTGCTCAGGTTCGTGCTCGTGAGGGTTACACCGCTCCAGTCAACTGATCACATACCGTACCGAACATCCTCGCTGATCTCACAGGCTCTGCCCGCGCAGGTGTGTTCTAATATTCCTGACGACTATGCAACCAAAATTTCGACGCGTCTGCCTGGTGGTTCTCGATTCGGCCGGCATCGGTGCGATGCCCGACGCCGCGGACTGGGGCGACGCGGGTGCGGACACTCTTGGCAACATCTTGAAGCGCCGAAATGTCCGTGTTCCTAATCTGCAAAACCTGGGTCTCGGCAATATCCGGCCCCTCGAAGGTTTACCGG
>DASUSJ010000251.1:0-5660 GCA_036375155.1 Pyrinomonadaceae bacterium | reverse complement strand
GACGTGCAGATCGAGGATTTGTTGGGCCGCGAGCCTATTACCCTTGAGGATCAAAACCTGCACGACTTCCTCACGGGCCGGACTGTACTCGTGACGGGAGCGGGTGGCTCGATCGGATCCGAGCTCGTGCGTCAAATCATTAACTATCGCCCAAAGTGCATCCTGCTGGTCGAGCGCACCGAGTTCTTTCTCTTCCAGATCGGGCGGGAACTGCAAGACCTTGGCGAGCTCGAGTTTGTTCCTCTGATCGCGGACGTCGGCGATGAGCCGCGGATGCGCGAGATCTTTGAGCGATATCGGCCGGAGGTTATCTTTCATGCGGCCGCACATAAGCACGTCCCGCTGATGGAAGTAAACGCGATCGAAGCGATAAAGAATAATGTTCTTGCTACACGGTGCGTAGGTGAGCTTGCTGGGCAATTTTCGGTTCGTGACTTTGTCCTGATCTCAACCGACAAGGCAGTGAATCCGACCTCCGTCATGGGTGCGTCAAAACGGATCGCCGAGATCGTGGTCCAGGGATTGAATCGCCGGTACGAAACTAACTACATGGCGGTCCGTTTCGGAAACGTTCTAGGCTCAGCCGGTTCCGTCGTTCCGATCTTTCGCGAGCAGATACGCCGGGGAGAAGCGATCACGGTCACCGACAAGGAGATGACGCGATACTTCATGACGATACCCGAAGCGTCCCAACTCGTTCTCCAGGCCGGAGCGCTTGGCAAGGGCGGCGAGATATTCATTCTCGATATGGGCGAACCGGTAAAGATCGTTAACCTCGCCGAAGACATGATCCGTCTTTCGGGCCTCACGCCTTACGAAGATATCGACATCGTCTTTACCGGTGTGCGGAAGGGCGAAAAACTATTCGAGGAGCTTGAGATCACGGGCGAGGATTTGGACAAGACGAACCATCCGAAGATCTTCATCGGCAAGATCGCCGCTTACTCGAATGATGAAGTCGAACGTATTGTTAACAGCTTTCGCGCCGCGGTGAAAGATTCGGATGAAATACGCGTCCGGCATTTGTTCAATGAGTTTCTACCTGAAGCACGGATCGAGAACCGCGATGATTCACCGGCCGTGATCGCGGACGTTGCCACTGCTGATGACACGTTTTTCTCGCCGCCTACTAAACTTGGCCTTGCCGAGAAGTGATCGCCTTCCCCCCCGCTATGTTCCAGCCTAGATTTTCAAAGAACCACGTGTCAGCTAAGGCAGCATCTTTCACTGAATCGGTGATTCGTGAAATGAGTCGGGAGGCCGTTAAGTACGGCGCCGTGAATCTCGGACAGGGATTCCCCGACTGGGCCGCGCCCGAGGATATCAAACAAAAGGCGAAGGCAGCGATCGATGATGATCACAATCAGTATGCGATCACCTGGGGCGTGAAGAGTTTTCGTGACGCGATCGCGGCAAAGACGAAATGGTTTCTCGGGATGGATGTCGATCCGGAGACCGAGATCACGGTGACGTGCGGATCTACCGAAGGCATGATCGCCGCTGCCATGGCAACGATCGATCCGGGTGAAGAGGCTGTTATCTTTGACCCCTACTACGAGAACTACATGCCGGATGCGATCATCTCGGGCGCACGCCCGAGGTTTGTTCCTCTGTATCGAACCGAGAAGGGATTCGTTTTCGATCGCGATGAATTACGCTCGGCTTTCAACGAAAAGACGAAGGCGATCATCATCTGCAATCCAAATAATCCGACGGGAAAAGTATTCACTCGGGATGAAATGGAATTCATCGCCGGCCTGTGCAAAGAGTTCGACGCGCTCTGCTTCACTGACGAGATCTACGAGCACATAATCTACGACGCCGAAGTCCCAAGTCCCAGAACCCAGCAGTCCCAGGTCTCTGATCTCGAGGAACAACGAACCACTAACGACCAACTTGGAGCAACTCGTCATATTTGCATGGCGACACTTGACGGAATGCGCGAGCGGACAGTCGTTGTAAATTCTCTTTCAAAGACTTACTCGGTTACGGGATGGCGTGTCGGCTATTGCATTGCACCGCCTGACATTACTCTTGCGATCCGCAAGGTTCATGACTTTCTGACCGTCGGTGCGGCCAATCCGCTTCAGCACGCCGGCGCGTACGCGATGAGTTTGCCGCCGAGCTACTACGAGAAGCTGCAGCAGGAGTACCAGCTTAAGCGGGATTTCATCGTGCCGATCCTACGCAATGCGGGCTTTAAATGCGACACGCCCGATGGCGCTTATTATGTGATGGCCGACATTTCGGATTTCGGTTTTCCGAACGACATCGAGTTTACGAAACACCTGATCCGTGAGATCGGCGTGGCGGTTGTACCAGGCTCATCCTTCTACGAGAACCGTTCGATGGGTTCGCAGATGGTTAGGTTCTGCTTTTGTAAGTTGGACTCGACGCTCGAGGCCGCGGCAGAAAGGCTTGCTAAGTTGCATATTTGAATTTAAGAGTTCAGGCTGTGGGGTTCAGCCCGGTCTTTGCGGCGAGCACAAGCTATCCGCGGATTCGGAACGTGAATGCTGCATTCTGATCTCGGGACCGTAAAAGCAACCTTTTTCGGCCGGAAAAGCAACAAAATTAACACCTAAGCTTAATGCTTTCGAGCAATTTTTATCCAAGTAATTCAGCGAAATTCGGAGGTTATATGATTCGTAGATCATTAGCTTTTCTGTTTGTGAGTTTTGTCGTTTTTGTTGCGGCCAACGCCCAGACGCCGACCCCTGGCGCGCGGGCGGAGACAAAAACGTTCTCGATGTTTTTCGATGGCGATGCTTCCTATCTCGGCGTTCAGACCGAGGAGGTAACGAAGGAAAATCTCGCGAAGTACGGGCTTCGCGAAGTTCGTGGAGTGGCGGTCGAAAAGGTGATGGAAGGCTCCCCTGCCGAGAAAGCCGGTCTCCAGAACGGCGATGTGATCGTACGTCTGGGCAACGAGGAGATCACCAGCGTTCGTAAGCTGACGCGAATGCTCGGCGAGATCTCGGCGGACCACCAGGTTAAGATAACCGTCCTACGCGGGGGTAACGAGCGCGAGCTCGTTGCAACACTCGGAAAAAGGCCCATGCCGAAATTCGAGGAGGGTGCTTTTTCAATGAACATGCCGCGCGTTCCTTTTCCGCCGGGTGAGTTTCCTACGGTTCCGCGTGGCGAGCAGTTCCCGCGTGTTGAAACCCTTCCGCCGGGAACACCTGCGACGCCATTCGGTTTCGGTTTTTGGTCAGGACGCCGCATAGGTATTGGTGTAACCACCCTGACGAAGCAGCTTAGTGATCATTTCGGTGTTGCGGGTGGATTGATGATCAACGAGGTTCGTGCCGATTCACCCGCGGCGAAAGCGGGTCTGAAAGCCGGCGACATCATCATCGAAGCCGATGGGAAAGAGGTACGAGCGGAAGGTGATCTGATCCGGAGGATCCAGGAAACAAAGGGCGGCGACGTTAATCTGACTATCATTCGCGACCGTAATCGGCAGACGATCCGCGTCGCTCCTGAAGAAGTTAAGGACGGGTTCAATTCTTTCTACGTCTTTCCGACGCCGCCCGATGCGCCGCAACGAAGTTTGCTGACCGCTCCGCTGGATCTGCGTTGGGTAGGTCCGGGCTCACTGTTTCCGATACTGCGGTTTCCGAACCCGATTCACTAAGAGTTCAGAGTGCGCGATTCGTCGCGTTTTCACCACCGAATTAACGCGATAAATCGCGCACTCGGAACCCTCTCCTTCGCCAGATAAATCCGTCAAGAATGTAATGCGTCAGTTGGGGAACGGCGAGCAGCGGAACTAAATACACTTTCCATTCGGTCCAGTCCCAATTCTCTCCGAACAGCCAGGTCCGTTCGTGCCAAACACCGCGACTCCAAAAAAGCTCCTCGACATAGGCGAACGCCCAAAGTGTGGTCAGGAAGACGATCCAGTGTGACGAGAATGCCCGGTAGAGCGCACCCGACGATGCTCGCCGCGTTTTCGCGTAGAACCAGATAAGAGCAAAATACGGTACACCGTGAATAAGCACGTTCGTGACCGTGAACGCGTAGTCCGAGTTGAACACCACGATGCCGGCATACCAGCACACCGCCGTCGTTGCTACGACGATGTCTTTCCCAATATTGAGAAAGCCGCTCGCAAAATACAGGTAGATGGATTTCGCAAAGTAAGCAGCGAGAGATAGGACGTAAAAGGGGAACAGAACATCGTCGACGAATTCTGGTAGCTTATGAAAGTCATTCTCGACGAACCATTGAAAATTGCGCGGCAGACTCGTCATCCAGAATGCCAGAGGGTAGATGGTTGCGGCATATACTGCTGCGGCATCGAGCCACCAAGTCCAACGACCGGTTTCGTTCAACTTTCTGCGATACAACGCGACCCATCCGTATTGCTGGCGAACGAAATGAAAGACCGCAATGATCGCCAGCGCTCGCCAAAACGTGAGTTCACCTTCGGAATAAAGCGCGACTCCTACGGCGTATCCGAAAGCCGGCACGAGTAAGTAGAGCCATAAGCGGCGCCTCAACTCTTCCTTGTCAAAATAAACACGAAAGCTGGTCGACCAGACATGCGCGACGTCGATAAGAAGTACGGCAGATATCCATGTCCAGTCCGGCGAGTCACGGTCGAGGATCCCGAGCTGCCATCCGATGGCGAGGAGAAAAAGTGATGCGAGCGCGCTTCCAAGAAAGACCGTAAGGTCGATGCTGCGTGAGAAGAGCCAGTTGTTCGGTTGTATAGCTTCCACGGTTAGGGAAGTTGGTCGTGTCTGTTGTTTGGATTCCGTCTGAATAGACTCCTCCATATCAATATCTGTCCCACTACGTACCAAGCAATTATGAAATACAAAAACTTCGCCTCACCAAAACCAATCATCCTCGCTACGCGCGGATATTGATTGGACCAAGAGTCAAGTATGACTAGAGCCGTGACACCGTAATGCACAAGCAAAAGACTAACAAAGAAAATTCTATTGAGAAGAGGTTGGAGACGCTTAGAAAAGAAGATCGCGACAAGCACGAGCGGCCAGGTGAAAACCGGCGAGAAAAAGATTATGGGGCCGGTTCCTTCGGGATTTATCGGAATAAGCGACAAAGGAACGAAAGTCAAAGTGTAGACAATACCGAAAAGGAGATTATGTTTCATTTCTGCCCTTCCGAACTATATCCGCGGCGGCCCGTAATCCGTGATAGAACGCTTCCTCGAATAGCGCGATCCCGCTCAGATCGGTATGCGCGAAATGAATGTTCTGCCACTGCTGCATGGCTTTTTCACGAACGCCGCTCCAGATAAAGTTCGGACGCGGACTGATCATCGCATGCCCCCATCGCATTATGTCGACGCGAGTTGTCAGGTCGTAGATGTCGGGGTGAGCCCGCTCGATATCAGTTAAGCAGACGTCCGCCAACTCGCGCCAGCTATAGTTGAACAGCTTCGTTCGCCCATTCTCCTCATGACACATCGGATAATAGTAAGTGAAGATTGTGGGGCCGTAGTCTATCCCTTTCTGATGTGTCGCGTTCACATAGCCGAGCGACGGGCTTTCATAAAGAACGTTGTCCCACGAAAGTGGAAAGTCGCGAGAGAAGCGTTGTGCCGGCCGATCTTTCAAAAACAAGTTCGCGACGAACCACGCGTTGTGATGAAAGTCGGCGGGCGTGAATTGCGCGCCGTCAGC